>JBDNAJ010000095.1:0-40441 GCA_039768455.1 Candidatus Arcticimaribacter sp. | reverse complement strand
AGTGACTTGGCTGGGGCTCGAACCCAGGACCCTCTCCTTAAAAGGGAGATGCTCTACCAACTGAGCTACCAAGTCGTTACTTTTTGAGGCTGCAAATATACAAGCAAAAATTAATAATTCATCATCTTATTGCCTAAATTTATAGTCAATTAAAAATGTACTGGAGTGAATTCAATTTTTCTTTTAGGCTATATGGGCTGTGGTAAGTCAACCATCGGTAAAAGTTTGGCACAGAAATTAAACATACCCTTTATAGATTTAGATCAAGTAATTGAAAATCAGGAGAATGAATCCATCAAAGCGATTTTTGATAAAAGGGGAGAGCTCTATTTTCGCAAAGCAGAGCGTCAAGCTTTACAGCTGTTAATCGCTCAAGACACCCCGGCAGTTATATCCTTAGGCGGCGGGACACCTTGCTATTTTGAGAACATGAATGACCTCGCTCAATCAAAGCATTATTCGGTTTACCTAAAAGCTTCGATCCCAACTTTAGCAGGGCGTTTAAAAGATGAAAAAGCACTTAGACCCATGATTGCTCATTTGACAGATGATGCCGCATTGACTGAGTTCATCGGGAAACATCTTTTTGAAAGAAATGCGTTTTATCAAAAGGCTAAAACCGTTTTTACCATCGATGGTTTATCGGTAGAGGAGATTGTGGATGATTTGATAAAAAGCCTAGCTTAAGTAAACGCCAGTTTCATTTCCAGAAAAGACTACTTCAATATGTTCGTTTAAGTTGGTCGAGAGAGAAATTCCTTTAAAGTCTGCTTTTACAGGATATTTTTTGTGATTGCGATTGACTAACACCGCCGTGTTTAATTGCGCTAATGGAACTTCTAAAAGATATTTCACAGCATACATCAAGGTGCTACCAGTATTTAATACATCATCAACCACCACCACAGATTGATTTTTTAAATCATCGAGCTGGTGGGAACATTCAACAGGGGATAGTGGAGCTCTTTTATTGACCAGCAGTTGGACCAGATGTACTTTAAGGGGAGAAATATCCTCTAGATAAGTCTTGATTTTTTGGGCGTATAATTCCCCATTCTTCGCAATTCCAGCTAAATAAATTTCGCTTTGCTCAAAATTTGCTTCATAGATTTGATACGCTATTCGCTGGGTACAGTGCTCTATTTTTGTCGCATCGAAAATTAGTCCGTTTGTTTTTGGCATGATGATAGCTATATAAAACAAAGGTAGAAATATTTGCTCTGAAACAGGTCGATTGTTTAATTTTACCTTGAAAGAAAACCCATTTCTTATGAAAAAAATCCTTTTTATTTTATCGCTGTTTATTCCTTTGGCCATATATGGCCAAAACAAAAACATTGACCCCTCTTTACTTGCTGTAGAGGGCTATGATCTAGTGAGTTATTTCACTGAAAAAGCGCCTCAAAAAGGCTTAGAAGAACATCAAGTTAGTTGGGAAGGAGCGAGGTATTTGTTCTCTTCTGCAAAAAATAAAAATGCCTTTAAAGCGCATCCAGAAAAGTACTTGCCCGCTTATGGCGGTTGGTGTGCTTATGCCATGACTAGAGGTAAAGAAGTTGAAATAAACCCAAAAGCGTATTATATTCAACAAGAACAATTATATCTTTTTTATAAAACTAATTGGGTAGATACGCAAGCAAAATGGATTAAAAATCATGCTAATTACAAGGCTAAAGCAGATGATATGTGGGCCAAAAAACATGCAACAGAAAATTAATGAAGATCAAACGACTATTTCGTTTTGAGTTTTGGCCTTTTTGGCTGTTCTATATCCCGACCTACTTTAACTGGTCGGTTTTAGCCATAAAAGCGCGATATACGACCTATTTTACCGCGACAAATCCCTTGATGAATAACAGTGGCGCTGTAAATGTCTCTAAGTTGAATTATTTATCAAAATTGCCTCATCAATGGGTGCCTAAGACTAAGCTGATCAATCGCTCAATCCCTGCAAATGATTTAATGAATGCCTTTGATGCATTAGCAACAGATTTCCCCATCATTTTAAAACCAGATAAAGGAGAAAGAGGTAAAGAAGTTTTTTTGATTCAGGATTTTGATCAATTAGTCAAAAAAGTCAAAAACAGTAACTATTCGACCTTATTACTACAAACTTATTGTAACTATCCTAATGAGGCTGGAATTCTTTTCTATCGCTATCCCAATCAAAAACAGGGGGTAATAAGTTCTATCACAACAAAAGAATTTTGTATCTTGATAGGAGATGGGCAGTCAAGCTGGGAAGCATTGCTTCGCAAAAATATACGCGTAAAACACAGACTAGAAGACCTTTTAAAGCGCGCAACCATAAATTGGCAGGACATACCCCCAAAAGGCACACAACAATTGATTGAGCCCATAGGCAGTCACAATCTAGGAACAAAATTCACTAATGGGATTACGTTAAATTCTGTTGATCTTGAAAGAAGAATCAATCAATGGGCAGATCAATTACCGGGCTTTTATTACGGGCGTTTTGATGTCAAATACAAAAATTGGAATAGCCTTCTAAGGGGAGAAGATTTTTCTCTAATGGAGATCAACGGTGTCAATGCAGAGCCCACCCATATATATGATCCAGGATATGGTATGCTTAAAGCTTACCGCGATATTTTTTCTCATATGAAAATAATTTATGAAATTAGTGAACAGAACCGTTCTCTGGGAATACAACCCAAAAGGCTTCTACCATTTTTAACCGAATTGATTAAAACAACGACACGCTAATCCCGTATGAATCTTCACTTACAATTATGGCAAGATTTCATTGATTTATGCCAGTCTTTAACCCCAGAACAATACACTTTAAAGTGTAAAATGCTCAATGGGGTCTCTATCGCAGAACATTTGCGCCATTCTTATGAATTTTACCATTGTTTACTTTTAGGCCTTTCGGCCAAAGAGATCAACTATGAAAACCGTTTAAGAGATCGCAATATTGAAGGTAATCTTGCTTATGCCATCACTCGCATGATTGAACTCAAAGCGCAGCTTGAATCACCGCTTGAAGATGTTAAAATGAAATTGTTTTCAAAAGAAGCGCAAACTAACTTAGTCAATACCTCTTTTGAAAGAGAGTTAGTGTACTGTTTGGATCATGCCGTCCATCACCAGGCCTTGATTAAAATAGGGCTTAAAGAACAAGATCTCTCCCATTTAGTCAGTCAAGACTTTGGCGTAGCCTATTCAACATTGCGCTATAGAAAGCAGCATTAATCTTCCTTTGGCGTGGGTTCGTCATCTAAAAAGTCGTCTAAATCACGACGATCTCTTTTGGTGGGGCGACCTTCTCCTTTTTCCCGATAATAGTCTTGAGATAATTTTTGCAGTTCCCGTTGTTCAAAGGCTGATCTAGGGGTGGTGTCCATGCGATAGATATCGACTAATTTAGCGCCTAGCCTTGATTTTGGGATGTCTAAAACAGTACATTGATAGATAATTTGATCTTTTCTAATCTCTAATTTATCCTGTCTTAAAACTTCTCGCGAGGGTTTGACAACTTGTCCATTTATTTTCACTTGACCTTTTTTACAAGCAGAACTGGCAATATTACGCGATTTAAAATAGCGTAAGCACCACAGATATTGGTCAATTCTCATTTAAAATAGCGTTAAAGTTCGCCACTAAAGTAAAGTAAAATTGTATCTTGCGCCACAAATTTTGAGTATGAAATTCGCAAAAATATTCTTCCCTTTACTATTTGCTTTTACACTGTTTGTTACAGCTTGTAGGCCTGATAATGATGAAGAGCTAACCGTTGAGCTTAACGATCTTTTTGAACAATCGCAGACAGATGACGCATTGATCAATGAGTATCTTCAAACACATACCTATAACTATGAAGACTTTCTAGATCAAAGCATTGAAAACCCTAGCATAAGTATTGATAGTTTTGCGGGAGATAATGCAGCGAAAACACCCTTAAGTGATTTAGTTTCTTTTATTGAAGTAGATGCTACTAGTACTGAAGGCGAAGAGGTTAGCCATAAACTTTATTACCTTGTCGCTCGACAAGGAGTAAGAGTTGAAGATCGCGCTACTGTAGTAGATTCTGTTTACTTGTCCTATCGCGGGAGTTTATTAGATGGTACAGAATTCGACGAAAGTGTGTTTCCATTATGGTTTGACAATGCTAACGTTATCCGTGGTTTTAGCTATGGATTACAGTTTTTTGCACCTGGAAATTTTACCCAAAGCAGTAATGGAATAATTGACTTTAGCGACTTTGGTCAAGGTTTAATATTTATGCCGTCAGGTTTAGGATACTTTGGTAACTCAACACTAAATATTCCAGCTTATTCTCCTCTTGTGTTTAGTTTAAACGTCTACACTACTAACCCGGCAGATCACGATGCAGATGGTATTTTATCTTTCCATGAAGATATTGATGGAGACGGTAACCCATATAACGACGATACTGATGGAGATGGCATTGCTAATTTTGCAGATGCAGATGATGACGGAGACGGCGTTTTTACCGTTAACGAATATGATCAAGATGGAGACGGTAACCCAGACGACACAGACGGAGACGGGATACCAGATTATCTAGACAACGAATAAGCCAGACAGCTAATTGTCTTCTTGTCGATTCTTATTGTTTTGTTTGAAGCGCAAGTCATAAGACGCACTCAAAATCCATTGTTTTGCCCGAGTATCAACTCTCCCGTCGATATCAACATCGTTGTTCCCTAAGATAAGGACTTCATTATCAGTAAATCCACGTTCAAAGCGAATCCCTAAACCAAAGCGACCCAGTTTTAATCGGGTGCCTATTTGAAGTCCAACGGTAAAGTTTTCTTCAAGTTCCCCAAGGGTAACTTCTTTCCCTTTCTCTTTTAAGATGTATTGAAAAGAGGGACCAGCAAAAACACTTAGAGGGCCTAGGATTTTATACCCCAATAGTACAGGCGCTTCTAACTTATTCAAAGCAATGCTTTGATTGTTCTCAAATTGACTGATACTTTGACTAAATTGAAGCTCTGGTCTTAGGTAAAAAGTCAAGAGATTTAGATTTCCAAAAACCCCAATATGAAAGCCTGTCTTGGCATCAGATTGGAAATTTTCAAGGCCTAATTCAGTGGGGTTAAGATCCCCAAAGGAATCATAATTTACCCCGCCTTTCACCCCATAACTGAATTGGGCGAAAAGGGGGGTAAAACAGATTAGACATAGTAGGAGCGTAAAGGTTGATTGAGGTGTTTTCATTTTATTTGCGTTGAATTACTTTTTCTGATGCGGCTACAATTGCATTCGCATTTAAACCGTATTTATCCATTAATTGCGCTGGAGTTCCAGATTCACCAAAGGTGTCTTTAGTCGCAATAAACTCTTGTGGAGTAGGTGCGTTCTCTGCTAATACACGTGCAACACTTTCGCCTAGACCACCTAAAAAGTTGTGCTCTTCTGCAGTGACAATTGCCCCTGTTTTAGCAACAGACTTTAAAATGATGTCGTTGTCTAAAGGTTTGATGGTGTGAATGTTGATGACTTCGGCAGAGATGCCTTTTTCATTTAATGTTTTAGCGGCTTCTAGCGCTTCCCAGACCAAGTGACCAGTAGCGACAATGGTCACGTCACTTCCTTCTTGTAAAAGTAAACCTTTCCCAATTTCAAAGCTTTGATCTTCAGGAGTGAAGTTAGCCACTTTTGGACGACCAAAACGCAAATAAACAGGGCCATCATAGTCTGCAATGGCCATAGTAGCTGCTTTAGTTTGGTTAAAGTCACATGGGTTAATCACCACCATTCCTGGAAGCATTTTCATCAAACCGATATCTTCTAAAATTTGGTGCGTCGCACCATCTTCTCCTAAGGTTACCCCTGCGTGAGAAGCACAAATTTTTACGTTTTTTCCAGAGTAGGCAATCGATTGACGAATTTGATCATAAACACGTCCAGTAGAGAAATTAGCAAAGGTTCCTGTAAAAGGGATTTTCCCTCCTATGGTAAGACCAGCTGCAATTCCCATCATGTTCGCTTCTGCGATACCGATCTGGAAAAAGCGGTCGGGATTCTCTGCTATAAATTGATCCATTTTTAAAGAACCGATAAGGTCAGCACATAGTGCGACAACATTAGGATTTGTTCTCCCAAGCTCTGTAAGCCCAGTACCAAAGCCCGAACGGGTATCCTGTGATCCTTGATTGATGTATTCTTTCATCTTTAAATATTATTCGATTAATAATCCCCTAAGGTCTCAGGGTTTTGTGCTAAGGCACTTTCTAATTGTTCGTCGTTAGGTGCTTTTCCGTGCCATGCGTGGGTGTGCATCATAAAGTCTACACCATTCCCCATTTCTGTTTTTAATAAGATACAGATGGGTTTACCGTTGCCTGACTTTGATTTAGCTTCGCGTAAGGCGTTACCGATAGCCGTAAGGTCGTTGCCTTCTTCTACCGTGAGCACTTCCCAACCGAAGGCTTTAAATTTTCCTTCTACACTTCCCATCGGTAAAACTTCGTCTGTTGAACCGTCAATTTGTTTTCCATTGAGGTCAACTGTTGCAATAAGATTATCCACCTTTTTTGCTGCGGCATACATAATGGCTTCCCAGTTTTGACCTTCTTGTAATTCCCCATCTCCCATTAAAGCGTATACCATATGGCTGTCTTTGTTGAGTTTTTTCGCTTGTGCTGTACCAATGGCAACCGACAAACCTTGCCCTAAAGAACCAGAAGCAATTCGTACTCCAGGTAAGCCTTCATGTGTAGTAGGGTGCCCTTGTAATCGAGAATCGATCAAACGAAAAGTGTTTAACTCTTCCACTGGGAAATATCCTCTACGAGCGAGAACACTATAAAATACAGGGGAGATATGGCCATTCGATAAAAAGAAAACATCTTCGTTTATTCCATCCATATCAAAGCCCTCTTTGAGTTCCATGATTTCGTTATAGAGACTAACAAAAAATTCGGCACAACCCAGTGATCCTCCTGGGTGACCAGAACTTACTTTGTGTACCATGCGAAGAATGTCTCGACGTACTTGTGTGACGATATCTTGCGATGAGTGTGTTGTTGACATTGATTTGTTTTTATTGTACAAAAATAATTGTTCATGCTTAATTATTGGCCTATTTATCCCAGGAACTTATCACAGATTACCAACATTTTTTTGGTCAGTGCTTGTGCGTCCATCTTTTGTTTGTAAATCAATATTTCTATAAAAGCATTTTCTTCAATCCTAAGCACTTCCGTATCTTAGCTGCTTAAATATTTTGATGGAATTTAAGTTACAGCATACAGATCCTGGCAGTAAGGCTAGGGCAGGAGAAATCACTACTGCACATGGGAAAATTCAAACTCCCATTTTTATGCCAGTAGGCACGGCAGCAACGGTAAAAGGAGTTCATCAAAGGGATTTAAAACAAGAAATTAATCCCGATATTATTTTAGGAAACACCTACCATCTTTATCTAAGACCAGGAACAGATATCTTACAACAAGCCGGTGGTTTACATAAGTTTATGGGCTGGGATCGCCCTTTGTTAACTGATTCTGGAGGGTACCAGGTATATTCTCTTTCTGCGAATCGAAAGATCAAAGAAGAAGGGGTGAAGTTTAAATCGCATATCGACGGTTCTTACCATTTCTTTACGCCAGAAAATGCCATTGATATTCAACGTCAAATCGGGGCAGATATCATCATGGCTTTTGATGAGTGTACACCCTATCCCTGTGAATATAAATATGCCAAAGCTTCCATGCATATGACCCATCGCTGGTTAGATCGTTGTTTAGCACAAGACAAGAAAAGTCCATTTCTCTATGGTTATGAGCAAACGCTTTTCCCTATCGTTCAAGGAAGTACGTATAAAGACTTAAGAAAGCAGTCGGCAGAATTTATCGCCTCAAGAGAAGCGCCTGGAAACGCTATCGGCGGACTTTCTGTGGGTGAACCAGCAGACGAGATGTATGCCATGACAGAGGTTGTTTGTGATGTCTTGCCAGAAAGCAAGCCCCGTTATTTAATGGGAGTAGGAACCCCGATTAACTTATTGGAAAATATCGCCCTGGGGGTAGATATGTTTGATTGTGTCTTGCCTTCTCGCAATGCGCGAAATGGGATGCTTTACACCTTTGAGGGATCGATTAATATCAAAAACAAAAAATGGGAAAACGACTTTTCTGTCCTTGACCCAGATGCACATACTTTTGTTGACACCGAATATTCTAAGGCTTATTTGCGTCACCTTTTTTCTGTCAATGAATTATTAGGGAAACAAATCGCCACCATACACAACTTAGGGTTTTATTTAGCGTTAGTAAGACAAGCAAGAGAGAAAATCTTAAGCGGTGAATTCACAGCATGGAAAGATAAAATGGTCAAACAAATGGACAAACGTTTATAAGCATGTTTAAAAAGATTGACGCCTATATCATCAAACGCTATCTCATGACTTTCTTTGTCATGTTATTGTTGTTTATCCCCATTGGGATCATGGTTGATGTAGCCGAAAAAATCGACAAGTTTAAAGAAAACGAAGTTCCACTTTCAGAGATAGTAAGTTATTACATTGACTTTATGTGGTATTTTGGGAACCTCTTGTTTCCTATCTTCTTATTTCTTGCGGTCATATGGTTTACCTCTAAGCTAGCGAACAACACTGAAGTGATTGCCATTTTGAGTTCTGGGATTTCTTTTAATCGTTTTCTACGCCCTTATTTTGTTTCAGCGAGCATGATCGCTGTCTTTGCTTTTTTTGCAGGCATGTTTATTGTTCCCGGGGCGAGTGAAGGCTTTAATGAGTTTTCTTTTAAATACTTGAAGAAGAGGAAGAACGATCGACAAACGACCAACCTTTTTAAGCAGATTAATGAGAAGGAATTTATTTATGTAAGTAGCTATAGTCCCTCAAGGTTACGCGGTTTAGATTTTGCGCTAGAACATTTTGAAGGCGATTCTTTAACCTTTAAAATTATGGCGCAATCAATTCGATGGGTGGAGAAAGACACTGTTTTTCGCTTATTGAATTATAAGAAACGCATCATTGATGGGGATCAAGAATACTATGAGACAGAAAACTCAAGAGATACTTTATTTGATTTTGAAATTCAAGATTTAGCTCCGCTGAATTATAAAGCAGAGACGCTTTCTATGTTTGAGTTAAACGATTTTATCGCTTCAGAAGAGCGAAGTGGATCTGTGATGATCAACCAGCATTTACTCGTGAGACATAAGCGTTACAGTATCCCAGTGTCTGCATTTATTTTAACCATTATTGCCGTGGCTGTGGCATCATTTAAACGCCGTGGTGGGATGGGAGTTAATTTGGCCTTTGGGATTACTTTAGGTTTTATATTTATTTTCTTTGATAAGATTTTTGGGGTGTTAGTCGCAAAATCTAATTTTTCACCTGTGCTCGCAGCCTGGCTTCCTTTGGCCATTTTTGGCCTGCTGGCCATTGGTTTATTGAATTATGCTAAACGATAAAGGGAAAAGTTTACTCCATTTACATTTTCTTATTTTTTTATGGGGTTTTACCTCGATCTTAGGCGCTCTGATCAATTTAGATTCTTTGCCGATAGTGTGGTATAGAATGTCTCTTGCAGTTGCGATGATTGCGCTGTATTTTGCTTTATTTTCAAGAAAATCTTTTCAAATCCACCCCGGGGCATTTAAGTATTATGCTTTAGGTGGGCTGTTGATTTCAGTGCATTGGGTCTTGTTTTTTTACGCCATTAAAATCTCTTCAATTTCACTTACCCTTTCAATTTTATCTTCGGCTTCTTTAATGACCTCTGTCTTAGAGCCCATTCTATATAAACGTCCTTTTAGACGGTATGAAGTGTTTTTTGGCCTCTTTGTTATTCTGGGTTTATACTTGATTTTTGGGGTGCAAAAAGAGAATTTATGGGGTATCATCGCTGCTTTATCCTGCACCTTATTATCGGTTTTATTCTCTTTACTTAACGGGAAGTTGATCCAAAAGTACCCCGCAAATAACATCTCTTTTTATCAGTTGTTCGTTGGGGCTATTGTGATGAGTTTTGCTTTAGGAGTTACCATCGATTCTCCCGAAGTCTTATTTGATTTATCTTGGCAGGATTGGTTGTGGATCTTTTTATTGTCCTCTGTTTGTACGGCTTATGCTACCATTGCCTCTGTCGTTGTTTTAAAGCACGTTACCCCTTTTACCATGATGATTTCTCTCAACCTAGAACCCGTTTATGCGATTGTTTTTTCGCTATTGATTTTTGGAGAAAAAGAATTGATGAGTACACAATTTTATATCGGCGTATTGATCATATTAGGGGGCGTAGTGGGGAATGGCTTGTATAAACGACAAGCCCAAAAAAAATAGTTCTTCCCCCATAAAAATTTTTACCTTTGTTATAACAGATTGAAACCAATGGAATATTTAGATTTTGAACTTCCGATTAAAGACATCAATGAGCAGTTAGATAAATGCAAGCTTATTGGGGATCAAAGTGAGGTTGATGTAACAGATACATACGATCAATTAGAGCAAAAGCTCATTGAGACTAAGAAAGAGATTTATGGGAATTTAACCCCATGGCAAAGAGTACAGTTATCCCGTCATCCTTCTCGACCATATACCTTAGATTATATCAATGCTTTATGCGGCGACACTTTTTTAGAGTTACACGGCGATCGCAATGTGCGAGATGATAAAGCCATGATCGGGGGTTTAGGTAAAATCAATGATCAATCTTTTATGTTTATAGGTACCCAAAAAGGGTATAATACCGCTACAAGAAAATACCGCAACTTTGGGATGGCTAATCCTGAAGGTTACCGCAAGGCTTTGCGTTTGATGAAGTCTGCAGAAAAATTTGGCCTTCCCATTGTATCCTTTGTGGATACCCCGGGGGCCTATCCAGGTTTAGAAGCTGAAGAACGCGGACAAGGCGAAGCCATTGCGCGCAATATCTATGAAATGCTTTCTGTGAAAGTACCGGTTATCGTAATCATTATCGGTGAAGGTGCTTCTGGAGGTGCTTTAGGGATAGGAGCTGGAGATAGAATTTTTATGTTAGAAAACACCTGGTACTCTGTGATTTCTCCAGAGTCTTGTTCTTCAATTTTATGGAGAAGCTGGGAGTACAAAGAGCAAGCGGCAGATGCCTTAAAATTAACAGCGACAGATATGAAAAAGTCAAAGTTAATTGATAAGATCATCAAAGAACCGCTAGGAGGAGCGCATTATGATCGTGCAGCAACCTTTGATGCAGTTAAAGTTGAAATTCTAAAAACTTTTAAAACCCTCGATAAATTATCGTCCCAAGATTTAATCGATCAACGCCGCGATAAGTTTGAACAGATGGGGGTCTTTAACGACTAGGGTTTTCACGCTTATTAACATTAATTTAAACTTATAAACAGCCTTTTGTTTACTCTTGTGGGATACTTCCTGCTTGAATTTGTAAGTTTTAAAAAAACGAATTCTTTACTTTTAACCAATGGAAGAAAGGAAACCAATTATTGCCCCGGGTCTGTCTAATGCAGGCGTGGTAAGCCTTGAAAAAGGAAAGATCCCCCCACAGGCGGTTGATCTTGAAGAAGCCGTGTTAGGCGCTATGTTGATTGATAAAAAGGGAGTTGATGAGGTGATTGATATCCTACAAGAAGATGCCTTTTACAAAGAAGCACACCAGCATATTTTCTCTGCGATTCACCATCTTTTTGAAACTTCAGAGCCGATAGATTTATTGACCGTTTCTGCGCAGCTGCGCAAAATGGGAACCCTCGAAAAAGTAGGAGGAGACTTTTATTTGGTTCAACTTTCGAAGAAGATATCTACCTCTGCTCACATTGAATTTCACGCGAGAATTATCTTACAGAAGTTTATTCAGCGAAGCTTAATTAAAATTTCTAACGAGATCATAGAAAGTTCTTTTAAAGATTCCGTGGATGTTTTTGATTTGCTCGACGAAGCAGAATCAAAACTATATGACGTTGCGCAAGGGAACATCAAAAAATCCTCTGAAACTGCACAAAACCTTGTAATCCAAGCGAAAAAGCGGATTGAAGAAATCGCCAAGAAAGAAGGTTTAAGTGGAGTCGCTACTGGTTTTGAAAAACTAGATGCCCTTACCTCGGGATGGCAGCCCAGTGATTTAATCATTGTTGCAGCACGTCCAGGGATGGGTAAAACAGCCTTGACCTTATCCATGGCCCGTAATATAGCGGTGATGAAACAAACTCCTGTGGCCTTCTTCTCTTTAGAGATGTCTTCGGTCCAGTTGATCACCCGTTTGATTTCTGCTGAAACTGGCTTGTCCTCTGAAAAACTAAGAACAGGTAAATTAGAAAATCACGAATGGGAACAACTCAATGTGAAAGTAGGAGACTTAGAAAAAGCCCCGCTTTTTATTGATGATACACCCTCTTTATCTATTTTCGACCTTCGTGCTAAAGCCAGACGACTTTCTTCGCAACACGGAATAAAACTCATAATTGTTGATTACCTGCAATTGATGACCGCTGGCTCGTCGAATAAAACAGGGAATCGTGAACAAGAGATTTCAACCATCTCTCGAAACCTAAAAGCCTTAGCAAAAGAACTCGATGTTCCTGTAATTGCCTTGTCGCAGTTATCGCGCGCGGTAGAGACTAGGGGAGGGACAAAGCGTCCTGTACTTTCAGATTTGAGGGAATCTGGAGCGATCGAGCAAGATGCCGATATTGTTTCTTTTATCTATCGCCCAGAATACTATGGGATTGATGAATGGGATGACGAAGAGCGTACCTCTTCGCTAGGTCAAGCAGAATTTATTGTAGCAAAGCACCGTAATGGAGGCTTAGACAACATTCGATTAAAGTTTATCGGGCACTTAGGGAAGTTTGACAACCTCGAGAGTTTTGATTCTCCTTATGAGTTCCCCTCTAAGATGAATGAAACCATCGCACCAGAATCTTTTCCTTCGGCAGATCAAGCTTTTGGTTCTTCTTTTAACGACGACGATAACGACGTTCCATTTTAAGAGAAATCCTTCTTTAAACGCATAAAAAAAACCAGCTGTTAAGCTGGTTTTTTTATGGAGTACAACTAGAGTGTTATTTGATTTTATCGACGATTGCTTTAAAAGCATCTGGATGATTCATCGCAAGGTCTGCAAGGACTTTACGGTTCAATTCGATATCATTAGCGTGGATACGTCCCATGAATTGGCTGTAAGACATCCCGTGCATACGTGCACCGGCGTTAATACGTGTAATCCATAAGGCACGGAAGTTACGCTTTTTGGTTTTACGGTCGCGGTAAGCATACTGCATGGCTTTGTCCACTGCATTCTTTGCTACTGTCCATACGTTTTTGCGGCGTCCAAAGTAACCTTTGGCGTGCTTTAAAACTTTTTTTCTTCGTGCTCTTGAAGCAACTGAGTTTACTGATCTTGGCATAGTTTTTTGTGTTTTTGTTACAGGGCGGTATCTCTACACTTTAGGAGCCCGCAACAGGGTTAATTGTTTTTAGTCAACCTGAACAAGGCTTATTTTAAGCGTAATTGTTCTTTGATGTTGTCGGAATCACTTTCGTGAACCAATCCAGAGTGGGTCAATTTCAACTTGCGTTTCTTTGACTTCTTCGTTAAGATGTGGCTCTTAAAAGCATGCTTCCTTTTGATTTTACCGCTACCTGTAAGCTTAAAACGCTTTTTGGCAGAGGATTTTGTTTTCATTTTTGGCATTACTTCTTATTTAAGGGTTGTACTCTTCTTATTTCTTTTTTGCACTAATGAACATAGTCATTCTTTTCCCTTCTAATTTAGGGAGCTGTTCAACTTTTCCAAGCTCTTCTAGATCTTGTGCTAAACGCAACAATAAAATCTGTCCCTGCTCTTTAAATACGATCGAACGTCCTTTAAAGAAAACAAAGGCTTTAAGCTTTGCACCTTCTTTTAAGAATTTTTCGGCGTGTTTCTTTTTGAACTCATAATCGTGTTCATCTGTATTAGGTCCAAAGCGAATCTCTTTAATGATTACTTTGGTCGCTTTTGATTTAAGTGCCTTTTCGCGTTTCTTTTGTTCGTACAAGAATTTCTTGTATTCTAAAATCTTACATACAGGCGGGTTAGCATTGGGAGAAATTTCTACCAAGTCTAGCTCCAACTCTTGTGCGAGTTTAAGGGCTTTGTTAAGCGAATAAACGCCTACTTCAACATTATCTCCCACCAAACGAAGTTCTTGTGCGGTGATTTTTTCATTGATCTTGTGGGGATCCTGTTTGATTACTCGGCCTGGACGGTTAGTCCTTCTTCTACGTATTGCTATGGTATTCTATTTTAATTAAACGTCAAATGTTGCACTACTAGCATCTACTTCTGCTTGTATCTTTTCGATAAAGGTTTCAAGCGTTAGTGATCCCGTATCCCCCTCAACACGACTTCTTACAGAAACAGTGTTTTCGGCGGCTTCTTTCTCTCCGACAATGAGCATATAAGGATATTTGTTCAGCTGTGCTTCACGAATTTTCTTCCCAATCGTCTCATTTCGATTGTCGATGAGAGCGCGAATTTCGCTATTTTTCAGTTGATTTGAAACTTTTTCAGCGTATTTTTCATACTTCTCACTAACCGAGAGGATGATTACTTGTTCTGGCATGAGCCAAAGTGGGAAATTTCCACCGGTATGTTCTAATAAAATGGCGACAAATCGCTCTAAACTTCCAAAAGGCGCACGGTGAATCATCACGGGTCTATGTACCTCATTATCACTACCTTTATAGCTCAATTCAAAGCGTTCGGGTAAGTTGTAATCCACTTGAATTGTTCCTAATTGCCATTTGCGCCCCAGTGCATCTTTGACCATAAAGTCTAATTTAGGGCCATAAAAAGCGGCTTCCCCATATTCGATCACATAGTTCAATTCTTTTTCTTTGGCTGCATTGATGATGGCATTTTCAGCTAAATCCCAATTTTCGTCAGATCCTATGTACTTTTCTGGCTTTTCTGGGTCGCGTAAAGAGACTTGTGCGGTAAAATCTTCAAAGCCTAAGGATCCAAAGACATAAAGCACTAAGTCAATCACTTTTTTGAACTCCTCGTCTAATTGAGAAGGCATACAGAAAATGTGGGCATCATCCTGGGTAAACCCACGTACACGGGTTAAACCGTGTAGCTCTCCGCTTTGCTCATAGCGGTATACAGTTCCAAATTCTGCATAGCGCTTTGGTAAATCCTTATAACTCCACTGGCGCGCATTGTAAATCTCGCAGTGGTGTGGGCAGTTCATGGGCTTGAGTAAAAACTCTTCTCCCTCTGCCGGGGTTTGTATCGGTTGGAAGCTATCTGCCCCGTATTTTTCATAGTGACCAGAGGTCATGTATAATTCTTTGTTCCCAATGTGAGGAGAAATCACCTGCTCATAGCCGGCTTTCTTTTGGGCTTCTTTTAAGAAGTTCTCCAAACGCTCGCGTAAAGCGGCTCCCTTTGGTAACCAAAGCGGTAAACCTTGTCCCACTTTTTGCGAGAAGGTAAAGAGATCCAATTCTTTCCCTAGTTTTCTGTGATCGCGTTTTTTCGCTTCTTCTAAGAGGGCGAGGTATTCGGTTAATTCTTTTTGCTTTGGGAAAGAAATCCCATAGATACGGGTCAACTGTGGTTTTGTTTCATCTCCGCGCCAGTAAGCTCCAGCAACGCTGAGTAACTTAACTGCTTTGACAAAACCGGTGTGGGGAATATGTCCTCCACGACAAAGGTCTGTAAAGTCGCCATGGTCGCAAAAACTAATGGTGCCGTCTTCTAAGTTTTCTATCAATTCAACCTTAAAGGGGTTGTCTTCTTTTTTGTAAAAGTCTAAGGCTTCCGCCTTAGAGCTCATGCGCATCTTAAAGTCAAATTTTTCTCTGGCAAAAGCCAAAAATTGCTTTTCGAGTGCTGGTAGGTCTTTTTCAGAGAAACTTTCTCCGCCAAAATCTACATCATAGTAAAAGCCGTTTTCGATAGCTGGGCCTATGGTGAGTTTTGCTTGTGGATAAAGGGCCAGTAAACTCTGTGCTAAGATATGCGCAGAAGAGTGCCAAAAGGCTGTTTTTCCTTCGTCGTCATTCCAAGTAAAGAGACGTAAATCCCCATCGCAATCAATTAGTGTAGAAGCTTCTACAGTAGCTTGATTAAATTGAGCAGAAAGGACATTACGGGCTAAACCTTCGCTAATATCTTTGGCGATATCTAAGACGGTTAACGCTTGTTCATATTGACGAACGGAGCCGTCTGGGAGTGTGATTGCAATCATGTGTGAATCAATAATGGGCAAAGATAATGGGAATCAGCAAGGCAGACAACAGTGGGCGCCATTTATCCCTTTCTTTTTTTGCCTAAAAAGGCCGAAGTGAGTTTGCCTATCCCTAAAAACCCTAGCCCAATCGAGCCAGCAGATAATAAAAGGCCAATAATCAATACCGGCCAATACCAGGGGTGTCCCTCATTTTTAAAGGCTTGCATGATGACAAAAGGGCCTATAAAGGCCAAAACGATGGCATACATCACGCGTTTTAAACCTTGTTGTAATGCGATTTTATCCATGTATCAAAGATAGGTTTTTTTAAGAACGATATGCTTCAATGGCTTCGCGAACACCACCGGCTTGCTCGAGGAGTTTTTGGGCGCGGGTGGGGGAGGCCCCGGTTTTTTCGACAATGATGTCAAGGGCGCGTTGTCGCAGTTTGGCATTGCTCAATTGTAGGTCCACCATTTTATTTCCATGAATATGCCCCAGGCGAATCATGCTAGCAGTAGTGATCATGTTTAAAATCATCTTTTGGGCGGTTCCTGCTTTCATACGAGAGCTGCCAGTAACAAATTCTGGTCCCACGACAACAGCGATGGGAAAATCAGCGACCTGGGTTAGCGGAGCCCCGGGGTTGCAGCAAATACTGCCGGTGGGGATATTGTTCTTTTGGCAAGCCTTTAAAGCGTGGATAACATAAGGAGTGGTGCCAGAAGCGGCAATCCCAATCACGATATCCTTTGCTGTGATCTTGTGCTGCTGTAAATCTTCCCAACCCAGCGTAGTCGAATCTTCGGCGTTTTCTACCGCTTTGTAAATGGCGTTTTTTCCGCCCGCGATTAAACCGATGACTTTATTGGGGTCTGTGCCAAAGGTAGGCGGACATTCTGAAGCATCTAAAATCCCCAGTCTCCCACTGGTGCCCGCTCCCATATAGAAGAGGCGCCCACCAGCGCCTAATTTGACTTCGACTTTTTCGATTAGTGCAGTGATCTGGGGGAGTACTTTTGCTACGGCTAAGGCGACTTTTTGGTCTTCTGCGTTAATGCTGTGAACCAAGTCTGCCACACTGTAGTTTTCAAGGCCGTCGTATAAGGAATCCTCTTCGGTGATTTTTCTAAATGTCATGCTGCAAATTAAGCATTAATCTGTTAAGCCACTTCTTTTTTTAGCGGTGGGCAGTGTCCCTTTGGTCATCGAGCGCAAGCGAGGGGACCATCAAAATCAACCATAAAAAAAGCCCCAACCATAGGCTGAGGCTTTGTCTATTTGAATGCTTAGGACTAGCTTAATTTAGCGTCTAAGTTTTCTTTTAAAGCATTTAAGAATTGTTGGGTGGTAAGGTAGTGCTCACTACTCAAGTTTTCTTTGTGGATTAACAAGGCCAAATCTTTGGTCATTTTTCCGCTTTCAACCGTCTCAACACATACGTCTTCGAGGGTTTGACAGAAGTCGATTAAAGCTTGGTTTTTATCTAATTTCCCACGGTGTTGTAAACCACGCGTCCATGCAAAGATCGACGCAATCGGGTTAGTAGAGGTTTCTTTTCCTTGTTGGTGTTGACGGTAGTGACGGGTCACGGTTCCGTGGGCAGCTTCTGCTTCCATGGTTTTTCCATCAGGAGTTACTAGGGTAGAAGTCATTAGTCCTAAAGAACCAAATCCTTGCGCTACTGTATCTGACTGTACGTCTCCGTCATAGTTTTTACATGCCCAAACAAAGCCACCGTTCCACTTCATTGCAGCGGCTACCATGTCATCGATTAAACGGTGCTCATAAGTAATACCAGCAGCAGCGAATTTGTCTTTGAATTCGTTTTCAAACACTTCTTGGAATACATCCTTAAAACGTCCGTCATAAGCTTTCATGATGGTGTTTTTTGTAGAAAGGTATAAAGGCCATCCTTTCTTTAAGGCTTGGTTCATACAAGAACGTGCAAAGCCATAGATAGAAGAGTCGATGTTGTACATACACATAGCAACACCATTTTCTTCGAAGTTATAGACCTCCCAAGTTTGTGCAGTTCCGCCATCTTCTGGGGTAAAGGTCATGGTTAATTTTCCTTTTCCAGTGGTTACGGTATCTGCCGCTTTGTATTGATCTCCAAAGGCGTGACGTCCAATACAGATGGGTTTTGTCCATCCCTGTACATAACGCGGTACGTTGCTCATGATGATTGGCTCACGGAAAACGGTTCCGCCTACAATGTTACGGATGGTTCCGTTAGGGGAACGCCACATATTAGAAAGTTTGAATTCTTCTACGCGCTGCTCATCTGGTGTGATGGTCGCACATTTGATTCCTACATTGAACTCTTTGATTGCGTTAGCCGCTTTTACCGTGATTTCGTCATTCGTCGCGTCACGAGAAGTAACCGAAAGATCATAGTATTTAATGTCTAAGTCTAAGTAAGGGAGAATCAATTGTTCTTTGATAAATGACCAGATGATTCTTGTCATTTCATCCCCGTCCATCTCGACAACAGGATTCTGTACTTTAATTTTTGCCATGTGTTTAATTTCTAGGTTTAAAAATAGTCTATAAAAAAGGCCGCTATTGCGACCTTTAAAATAATATTAACGTTGACGCTCTTTGATGCGTGCTTTTTTACCGCGTAATTCTCTAAAGTAGTAGATACGAGCTCTGCGTACTTTACCGCGCTTGTTGACTTCGATTTTCTGCAATGCAGGAAGGTTGATAGGGAAGATACGTTCTACTCCTACCGTTCCAGACATTTTACGAATGGTAAAGGTTTTTGATAAACCTTGCCCTTTGATCTGGATCACTACACCTTTATAGAACTGCGTTCTTACTTTTTCGCCCTCGCGAATTTCGTAATAAATGGTGATGGTGTCTCCGGCAGCAAATTCAGGGAAATCCTTCTTGTCGATGAATGAATCCTGAACAAAATTAATTAACGATTCCATGTTTTTATTTTAATGGGTTCTTGCACACAACATCCACGATTATCGTCAGCGGTTAAATGCGGGAGCAAAAGTACAATTAATTTTGTTGTTTACAAAGGGGGATTTTGTTTTTATCAACTGCTGCTGAGAGGGATACAAATCGAGGGTGTTTTCTGATTTTTTTATTAGCGTGTCACACACTTTTTAATATCCCTGGCGCGCGTCTGTGACGCGTGACTAATCTTATCAGCTATTTCTTACCCTATTGGAAAGGGGCTTGTTTTTACAGTTGGTTGTTTAAGCTTTACTTCTTTATAGTGCAATGTTTTAAAATGGACAGGCGTCACAGACGCGCGCCAGGGTTGATGCATTGCAGCTTTTTTATTCCTCTAACAAATCTGGGCGAAGGCGCTGGGTGCGCTCCATGGCTTGTTCTTCTCGCCAGCGTTCTACGGCGGGGGTATTGCCAGAGGTGAGGATTTCTGGTACTGGCCAACCTTTATAGTCGGCTGGGCGGGTATAGATGGGAGGAGCTAAAAGACCGTCTTGATAGCTGTCGCTTAAAGCAGAAGATTCGTCTCCCAGTACGCCGGGGATTAAACGAATAATGCTATCGCAGAAAACCGCAGCGGCTAATTCTCCGCCAGACAAGACAAAGTCTCCTATGGAGATTTCCCTGGTGATAAATTGATCTCTTACTCGCTGGTCTACGCCTTTGTAGTGTCCACAAAGGATGATGATGTTTTCCATCAGGGAGCATTGATTAGAGATGGCTTGGTTAAGGGTTGTGCCGTCTGGGGTCATATAGATGATATCGTCATAGTCGCGGGCTGCTTTTAAGGTGCTAATGCATTTATCGATGGGTTCGATCATCATGACCATTCCGGCACCGCCGCCATAGGGGTAATCGTCCACCTGCTTGTATTTATTGCTGCTGTAGTCGCGCAAGTCGTGAAAGTGAACTTCGGCTTTGTCTCCTTCAATCGCCCGTTTTACAATCGAGGCTTCAAACGGACTGCGTAAGAGTTCAGGAAAAAGAGTGATGATGTCGATACGCATGGCGATGGCTTTTTGCAAAATTGCGGAAACTTCGCCCAAAAAAAAAGCTTTCCCGAAGGAAAGCTTCTATTTCTTACATCCGCAGGCGAATCTGATCCCCATCTGGGGTGATATAACTGATCCATTCGACAGAGCGAATATCGTATTCTTGCAGATCGTCTATGTTGTAGATGCGTTCTCCGTTGATGCCCGTGATAAGGGATCCCGCTTCGATTTGGTCTTGGAAATAGGGTCCCGCGGCATCGACGATTACTCCTTTGTCTATCCCAAAATTCTTTTGGTCCTCTGGGCTTAGGTTTCTAAGGTTCATCCCCATAAATTGTGTGGCGGTACTTTTGGCTAAAGTGACTTTGAGTTGTTTTTCTTTTCCGTTGCGAAAGAGGACCACATTGACAACATCGTTGGGGCGCTTGCTTTCGAGATAGCCGGTTAGGTCAGAGAATTTTTTGATTTTGACTTGGTCTACAGATAGGATCACATCGCCTTCTTGAATTCCGGCTTTAGCCGCTCCCATCCCAGGGATAACGCTACTCACATAAAAACCTTCGTTTGCGGTTAAATTGAGCTCGTCAAAGCGCTCTTTAAATTCTGGACTAATAGCGTTTCCTTGAACACCTAATAAGCCTTTTTGGGTACTGCCATATTCAATTAAATCTTCAAAAACCTTGCGGGCAATATTACTGGGTACAGCAAAAGAGTAGCCTTCAAAGCCTCCTGAAAAAGAGGTGATGGCGGTATTGATCCCGATGAGTTCTCCCTGGGTATTGACTAAGGCTCCCCCGCTATTGCCGCGGTTTACCGCCGCATCGGTCTGCAGGAAAGATTGATTTTTATCATCTCTTGCGTTGAGGTCTCGCGCTTTTGCGCTAATGATTCCTGCCGTTACGGTAGAGTTGAGGTTAAAAGGATTCCCAATGGCGAGTACCCATTCGCCAATTTGGGTCGCATCTGAATTCCCAAAGTAGAGGTGAGGAAGCTTGTCTTCACTTTTAATCTTTAACACGGCAATATCGGTATAAGGATCGGTTCCGATTAATTCTGCCTCATAACGGACGTTGTCATTGGTGGTCACTTCAATTTTTTTGGCATCCTCAATCACGTGATTATTGGTGATGATAAACCCATCTGGAGAAACAATAACCCCAGAACCCGTGCCAATGCGTTCTCTGCTTTCTCCCCTCCCATAAAAGTATTCTAGGGGCGAAAAGCGTTCTTCTGTTATGGCTGTGTTTTTAACGTGAACCACGGCATCAATACTTTTATTAGCGGCTTCGACAAAGTCGCTGGGTGCATCGTTAAAGCCATTTAAATTGTAGGCATAGGAGGTGGGTAATTCTGGCGGAGTTGCCTCGCTAATGATCGCTTCTGGGCTTTCTTGAACAAATAAAAATAAAAAGAGACTTAAACTTGTACTGATCAAGACAGCGGCAGTCAATTGTAAGAATGTTTTCATAAATCAAGTATTTTTTGTCTAAATTATAAAAAGTAGCCTAAGATAGGGAAGGTCTTTAACGACTTTTTAACAGCCAAAAAAACCTTAAAAAAATGTACCTTTGACCCATGCAAAATCGCTTTTATAAATACCAAGGTACGGGAAATGATTTTATCATGATCGACGATCGTGATGCTACTTTTCCACAAGAGGACATCGCTTATATCGCGCATTGTTGTGACCGTCGTTTTGGGATAGGCGCAGATGGCTTGATCTTGGTTCAAAACCATCCTACAGCAGATTTTAAGATGGTCTATTTTAACGCCGATGGGCGCGAGAGTAGCCTTTGTGGAAACGGGGCACGCTGCACCGTCGCTTTTGCGGCATCGCTGGGTATTATTGAAAAACGAACCACCTTTATGGCGATAGATGGCTTGCATACTGCCACCATAGAAGCAGATCAAACAGTGGCTCTGCGCATGCATGATGTCACTGATTTTCGCTGCGAAAAAGACCATACTTTCTTAGATACGGGCTCTCCGCATCATGTGGCTATGGTAGAAGATTTAGCCCATTTTCCTGTGGTGGAAAAGGGAAGAAGTATTCGCCGTGGAGCACCCTATTTTGAAGCAGGGTGCAATGTTAATTTTGTCGAAAAAGTCAATGAAAATACCTTTGCCATTCGCACCTATGAGCGCGGAGTAGAAGACGAAACCCTTTCTTGTGGTACCGGAGCAACCGCCGTGGCACTTGCCATGCACAAGACCCGAGAAACTACCGCAAAACGCATCAATATCTTGGTGGAAGGCGGACAGTTAACCGTATCCTTTATCGCAGGAGAATCCTATACAAATATTGACCTGCAAGGGCCCGCCACCTTTGTTTTTGAAGGAACAATCGCATGAATCATTCCGCAATACATTTACGTGCCTTAGAGCCTAGTGATTTAGATTTTCTTTTTGCCCTTGAGAACGATCAGCGCTTGTGGACAGTTTCGAATACTTTGGTTCCTTTTTCGAAATTCACCCTTAAGGAATATATCGCTCACGCAAAAGACGATATTTTTACCGCAAAGCAGCAACGCTTTGTGATTAGTGATGCTCAAAATAACGCCTTGGGTTTAATTGATTTATACGAATTTGACCCGATCCATCACCGTGCTGGGGTTGGCCTAGTGATAGCAGAAACGCTTCGCGGGAAAGGCTTAGGAAAAAAGGCCTTAGCCCTAGTTGAAATCTATGCTTTTGAGCGTTTACAGCTGCATCAACTCTATGCCGGAGTAGGAGAAGATAACCCCGCTAGTCTGGCACTTTTTAAGGCAGCCGGCTATGAGCAGTGTGGGTTGAGAAAAGATTGGAATTACTATAATAAGGACTACCATAACGAGGTGGTTTTTCAAAAAATTGCGCATGTATAAAAGGAAAATTGGCTTGGCCATAATTTTGATTATTGCGGGCTTTGGTTTGTATTTTACCTACACTTTTTATCGGGTGTTCTTCTTACCGAATACCGCTTTTGAGAATAAAACCTCTTATGTGTTTATTACTACCGGAAGTGACATTGAAAGCCTGCTCGAAGAATTAGCTCCCTTGCTTAAATCTTCTGATGATTTTCGCCTTGCGGCGGAAAAGAAAGGCTATGCCACGCGAATAAAAGCTGGGAAATACGCCATTGATAAGGGAATGAGCAATAATGATTTGATTAACCGCTTACGCGGAAAATCCCTTCCAGTAAGAGTGACTTTTAACAACCAAGAGCGCTTAGAGGATTTAGCTGGTCGGCTTGCCCAGCAGTTAGAGGCCGATAGTTTGGCTTTTTTAACCCAAATGCGCGAGGCAGATTTTTTAGCCCAAAACGGCTTCGATCAGGCCACTGCCTTAGCCATGTATCTCCCTAATACCTATGAGTTCTTTTGGAATGCTTCGCCAAAATATTTTCAAAAGCGCATGTTACAACAGTACGAAAGTTTTTGGACCCCAAAGCGTTGCGATGCTGCGCAAAAGCAAGGCTTAAGTCCTAATGAAGTGATTACATTAGCCGCCATTGTACAGAAAGAATCCCTTAAAAAAGACGAGCGTCCTTTAATCGCGCAGGTGTATCTCAATCGTTTAAAAAAGAAGATGCGCTTACAAGCAGATCCCACTGTGGTTTATGCTTTAAAGAAGGAGCAGAATGATTTCTCTTTGGTTATCCGTAGGGTGCTGCGCAAGGATTTAAAAATAAAATCTCCGTATAACACTTATCGCAATAAAGGTTTACCGCCAGGTCCCATCGCTATGCCAGACATCTCTGCCATCGACGCAGTATTATTTCCAGCGCCACATAACTATTTGTTTTTTGTCGCAGATCCCAACAAGCCGGGCTACCATGATTTTTCAACTAGCTTAAGGGAACACAACCGTAAAGCACGGAAGTATTATCGCTGGTTAAACCAGCGAAAGTTATATCGCTAGTTCTTTGTGAAATAAGAAGATAGCGGGTCTTTTTTGGAGATTTACTTCGATTTTTTTCCACTCTTTTACTGGAGCGGTTTTGATCCATTCTGTCGGAAGGGTTAAATCACATGCTACGCTCAAAAGAGTATTGGGAGAAAGAGTTCTATTCAGGTCGGCTAAAAACGGATCATTGCGATAAGGCGTCTCGATAAAGAGTTGGGTTTGATCGTATTCCCCCGAGCGTTTTTCTAAAGCTTTAATCTTGCGCAGGCGTTCTTGCTTATCGATGGGTAAATAGCCATTAAAGGCAAAAGATTGCCCGTTCATTCCAGAAGCCATTAAGGCCAAAAGGAGGGAAGAAGGACCTACTAAGGGTCTCACTTGAAAACCTTTACTGTGGGCGCGTTTGACCATAACCGCTCCGGGATCTGCCACGCCGGGACATCCCGCATCAGAAAGTAATCCAATGGATTGTCCTGCTGCAAGTGGATCCAAGTAATTTTGCAATTCCATGGGGTCGGTAAATTTATTTAAGGGGTAGAGGACGAGTTGGTCTTGTTTCTTTTGGGGGGCAATACGTTTGATAAAACGTCTTGCTTCCTTTTCATTCTCTACAATAAAGTGGGTCAAGGGCTCTATGATCTTTCGCACCGTTAGGGGTAAAACTTCCATAGGGGCGTTGTCCCCCAGGGTACATGGGATCAGATAAAGCGTGGGTCCTTGAGGAGTAAGCGTTAGTTCTTCCATTGATCGAGAATGTGTTGACAGGCCTTTTGGATTTTATCGAAAACGATGGAAAAACCTTCTTTTCCTCCGTAATAAGGATCTTCTACTTCTGCATTCCCTAAGAGTAAACGTACTTTAGCATGATCTTCTTCTGTTCGAGCTAGTTGTAATACGTTTTGCAGATTGCTTTTATCCATCACATAAATATAATCGAACTGGTCGAAATCTTCGACCTCAAATTGCCGGGCTTGTTGGGGTGAAATATCAATGCCTTTTTTTGCCGCAATTTCAATACTGCGGGGATCTGGTGCAGCTCCAGTATGATAGTTAGCAGTTCCTGCAGAATCGACTTTGATATTGTGATCTGCTGCTAAATCTTGAAAAATACCATGTGCTAAAGGAGAACGGCAGATATTCCCTAAACAAACCATCAAGACATTTCCTGGAACCATAAGGTTTACAGGCTTAATTTCTTGTTGAGGTCTTCGACGTATTTACGGAATTGTTTGTCGGTAAACGAAAGGTTATCAACGGTTTTGCAAGCGTGGAGAACGGTAGCGTGATCGCGTTTTCCAATTTGTGTCCCAATACTGGCTAAAGAAGCCTTGGTAAATTTCTTTGCAAAGTACATGGCCAACTGTCGTGCTTGTACAATATGACGCTTTCTGGTTTTGGATTGGAGGGTTTCCACATCCATTTGGAAATATTCTGAAACCACTTTTTGGATGTAATCAATGCTGACTTCGCGTTTGGTGCTCTTGACGAATTTCTCGACAATTTCATTGGCGAGTTCAAGGGTAACATCCATTTTATTGAAAGAAGATTGTGCGATCAAAGAGATAATGGCTCCTTCTAGTTCTCTAATGTTGCTCTTAATGTTTTTGGCCACATACTCTATGATCTCATCTTCAATTACCACTCCATCACGATAGAGCTTGTTTTTTAAGATAGAGACACGGGTTTCATAATTGGGTTGCTGCAACTCTGCAGAAAGTCCCCATTTAAAGCGCGAGAGCAATCTTTGTTCGATGTCTTGCATGTCTACCGGAGCTTTATCTGAAGTCAAAATGACCTGCTTTCCGTTTTGATGCAAGTGGTTAAAGATGTGGAAAAAGACATCTTGGGTTCCAGATTTACCCGAAAAGAATTGTACATCATCAATAATCAATACATCAATAATTTGATAGAAGTGAATAAAGTCGTTACGCGTATTCTTTTTAACAGATTCAATGTATTGTTGTGTAAACTTCTCTGCAGAAATATACAGTACAGTTTTATCTGGGAATTTATCTTTGATTTGAACCCCGATGGCATGTGCCAAATGGGTTTTACCTAAACCTACATTTCCAAAAATCAATAATGGGTTGAAAGAAGTTCCTCCGGGTTTGTTGGCCACTGCGATACCTGCAGAGCGCGCTAGGCGGTTAGAATCTCCTTCAAGGAAGTTTTGAAAATTATAGCTGGGATTTAGTTGCGACTCGATTTGTAAGTTGCGTATCCCAGGGATCACAAAAGGATTTTTGAGTTGAGAGTTTAAACCAGTTAGGGGTGCATCGACTTGTTGTGACTGCACTGCTGCTTGTTGGCTACTAGGAATACTTTCGGTAAAAGGTTGCTTATTACCATAAGTATTTTCCATTTTAATCACATAGACTAAACGTGCAGATTCTCCTAATTCTTTAGTCAATGCAATCTTAAGGAGCTTGACATAGTGTTCTTCTAACCATTCATAAAAAAACTTACTAGGTACTTGAATGCTTAAGGCATTTTCTGTTAACTTAAGAGGAACAATAGGCTCAAACCAAGTTTTGTAAGCTTGTGGTTGAATGTTGTCTTTGATAAAAGCGAGACAATTATTCCAAGAAGATTTGGCACTATGCTGCATTAATTTAGTTAATAAGCTGATTTAAAGCCTGTTTTGTTTATAGTTTTTTGTTATCACAAATATTGGTTAAAAAAACTGAAAAAAAAACCCCATTTGCTATTGATTTTCTTCTTTTTTTATTGCAAATTATGGTTCTTATTTTGTTTAATAAATTTTAAAAAACGTTGAAAATTCACTTTTCGTCCTCTCCCATTATTGTGCGTTACGGTGAAACTGACCAAATGGGCGTTGTTCACCACAGTAATTATCTCCGTTATTTCGAAGTTGCACGTCTAGAATGGCTCACTCAATTAGGGGTTTCTTATCAAGCCATGGAAGAAGAAGGCGTTATGATGCCTGTAATCGATGCACAGATTAGCTATAAGACTCCTGCAAAATTCGAAGATAGATTAGTCATCAAGATACACTTAAAAGAAGTTCCCTTAGTCAAAATGACTTTTTTATACGAGGTGGTCAATCAAAATGACGAATTGGTTTGTACTGCAAGCACTACTTTGGCTTTTATGAATGCGAGCAATCGTCGTCCACATCGTTGTCCAGAGAACTTTAAAGCTGTTTTTGCTTCGGTAATAGCCTAGTCAAGCCACTGCTTAGTTCTCTTGTAGCAATCCCCTCTAGATGTGGTGCCTTTATTCCTTCTTCTAATGTTATCGCTGCAGAAAAAACCCTTGCCTCATCCCATACATCCTGATCAATAAAATGTTGCAGGGTGGTTCTTCCACCTTCCACAATGACAGATTGGTATTCGTTTTTATAGAGGTAATCTAGCACAGCGTTTAGATAGACAGTAGGAGAGCTGCTACTTTTTTCTCCTAATAGTTGGTGGCTAAGTTGATGCGAAGGAGCGCTTTGATCAAAGACCCGCAATGTTTTGGCTAAACGTTCTTTTGGATCAAGGACGATCCTAGCAGGGTGATTGCCCTCTACCCATCTTGTGGTAAGTTGTGGATTGTCCTCTTGAGCAGTTTGGGCACCTATTAATATAGCGGCTTCTTCTGTACGCCATTGATGAACCAGTATTTGATCTTCTTTGCTGCTTAAAAAGACCGGAGCTTTTTCTTTTCTTGTTTCGGCGAGTGGAGCGATAAATCTATCTTGGCTTTGCGCCCACTTTAATATGATGTAGGGCCGCTTTTTTTGATGAAAAGTAAAAAAGCGTTTGTTGAGTTCTTGGGCGGCTTCTTTTAAAACTCCGTGTTTGACTTCTATTCCCGCGTTTTCAAGGGTATTGATTCCACTGCCGTTGACTTGTTCAAAAGGGTCAATGCTACCAATGACAACCCTTGGAATATTGTGTTCAACAATTAGATTCGCACAGGGCGGCGTTTTCCCAAAGTGATTACAGGGCTCTAGGTTGACATATAAGGTAGCGTGTTTCAATAAAGACTTGTCTTTTACACTGGCGATCGCATTCACTTCTGCATGAGGCGTTCCAGCTTTTTGATGCCAGCCCTCTCCAATGATGGTGTCTTTATAGACAACTACACTGCCAACCATAGGATTAGGGTAGGTCTTACCCAGTCCTTTTTTCGCTAGGTCTAAGCAGCGTTGCATAAAGAATTCGTCTTTGTTGTATTCCTTTTTCAAAAGCCTTTGGAAAGTGTTATTTTAGCCTATAATTGTTAGCAAAGGTAAGAAGATATGATCAGCATACGCGAAGTTAAAGAAGAAGATAATCCCGCTTTAGGGGCTGTGATTCGTCAAGTGTTGATTGATATTGGTGTGCCAAAGGTAGGAACCGCCTATGCCGATCCCGAATTAGATTTTATGTTTCAGGCTTATCAGAAAGAGCGCTCAGCTTATTTTGTGATCGAAGAAGAAGGGGTTGTTTTAGGGGGAGCAGGTATTGCCCCTTTGGCGGGAGAAGACCCCAGTATTTGTGAATTGCAAAAGATGTACTTCTTATCACAAGCCAGGGGAAAGGGTTTAGGACAAAAAATGATCAATCACTGTTTGGCTTACGCCAAAATGCAAAGCTTCGAATTGTGCTATCTAGAAACCCTTCCTTATATGAAAGCTGCTCAAAAACTTTATTTAAAGACGGGCTTCGATTATATAGAAGGTCCCATGGGCAATACGGGGCATACCTCTTGTAATGTTTGGTTAACTAAAGCATTGTAATGACCTTAATCGAATACAGGAATCTTTTTAGGGAGCAATTATCTGACCTTTACCAGCAGGCAGAAATTGACGACGTTTTTAAGCGTTGCATTCAGCATTATTTTTCGTGGTCTGCTGTGAAGATCGGACTTGAGCCTCATTATGAATTAGTAGAAAAAGAAGCAGAACAACTCCATCAAGCGCTGGCGCTCTTGTCGAAAGGCACTCCTTTGCAATACATTTTAGGGACAACGACTTTTATGGGATTAGATTTAAAGCTTAGTCCCGCGGTTTTGATTCCGCGACCAGAGACAGAAGAGTTGGTAGTGTGGATACTCGAAAATCACGCCAACGAACCGCATGAGGTGTGGGACCTTTGCAGTGGGTCAGGTTGTATTGCTTTAGGGCTAAAAGCCCAAAGAGATCAATGGTCGGTACAGGGCTATGAACTGAGCGAAACCGCTATCGAAATGGCACAAACAAATGCGCAAGAGAACAATTTGTCTGTATCTTTTAATCAGCAAGATGTTTTGCAGTGGGAGATTATCAAGGAGAAAGTAGATCTAATTGTTTCTAATCCGCCCTATGTGCTGCCTTCAGAAAAAAAGCAAATGCATATTAATGTCCTCGAACACGAGCCAGAACTTGCTTTGTTTGTTCCAGAGGAGGAACCTTTATTGTTTTACCGCGAGATCCTTTGGCTTGCCTCCAAACATTTAAACCCCAAGGGGAAAGTGTATTTTGAAATCAACCCTTTTTTGATCAAAGAAATGATTGCTTTAGGAAAAGCCACAGGCTTTGCCCATGCAAAAGTGAAAAAAGATATCTTTGGGAAGGACCGTTTTATCCAATTTAGTAAACATGACGATTGAAGAAAGAATAGTACAATTACGCGATCAATTACATCAGTACAACCACGCTTATTACAATGAAGATAAAAGTCTGGTGAGCGATTTTGAGTTTGATCAATTATTAAAAGAGCTACAGGCTTTAGAAAAAGCGCATCCAGCATTACAAGACCCTAGTTCTCCTACCCAAAGAGTGGGAGGAAGTGTGACCAAAAACTTTCCTACCCTGGTGCATGCAGAGCGAATGTATTCGCTAGACAATACCTATTCTCCCGAAGAACTGGGCGAGTGGATCAAACGCATAGAAAAGATTTATGGTGCCCCAATTGAAGACTTTACCTGTGAGTTGAAATTTGACGGAGCTTCGATTAATATGACCTATGTCAACGGAACTTTGCAAAAAGCAGTTACTCGAGGAGATGGAACACAAGGGGATGAAGTAACGGCCAATGTCAAAACTATTAAGAATGTACCCTTAAAATTACAAGGAGATTTTCCAGCAACATTTGATATACGCGGAGAGATTATTTTACCCTTAGAGGGGTTTAAACAATTAAATGAAAAGCGTTTAGCCGCAGGAGAAGAAGCCTATCGCAATCCTCGAAATACCGCCTCTGGTTCTTTAAAGTTACAAGATAGTGCTGAGACAGCGCAACGTCCTTTACAGTGTTTTTTCTATGCATTAGCGGGAGAACTGCTTTATGCCACCCACTGGGAATCTTTGACAAAAGCGCGTAGCTGGGGCTTTACCATTCCAGAGAGTATGCAGCGGGTTTCTTCTTTAGAGGAAATGCTCGCTTATATTCAACATTGGGGAGAACAGCGAGAACAACTTCCTTTTGAAATTGATGGGATAGTTATTAAAGTCAATGATATTAATGTGCAATCGCAATTGGGCTTTACGGCAAAATCCCCCCGCTGGGCCATTTCTTATAAGTTTAAGGCAGAGCAGGTGAGTACCCGTTTAAATGCTGTGAGTTATCAAGTAGGCCGCACGGGAGCAATAACTCCGGTGGCTAATCTCGAACCAGTTCAGTTGTCAGGGACAATAGTCAAAAGAGCCTCTTTGCACAATGCAGATCAAATTGAAAAATTAAATTTGCGCATAGGAGACAGTGTATATGTAGAAAAGGGCGGAGAGATAATCCCCAAAATCATGGGCTTTGACCCCGCAAAAAGAGGTGCGCTAGAAGATGTGATCCATTATATCACCCATTGTCCAGCTTGTCAGGCTCCATTAGAGCGCATCCCCGGGGAAGCCCAGCATTATTGTGTTAATGATACCAAATGTCCCCCGCAGTTAATTGGGAAAATACAGCATTTTGTTAGCCGTAAGGCCATGGATATAGATGGGATTGGAGCAGAGACGATTGCTTTGTTATTTCAGCAAGGTTTGATTTACAATATTGCCGATTTATATCGCCTCGAAAAAGAACAACTATTGCCTTTAGAGCGTATGGCAGAAAAGTCGGTAGATAATTTACTCGCTGGGGTTGCAGCGTCAAAACAGCAGCCATTTGCCAAAGTTTTATTTGGGCTAGGGATTCGCCATGTGGGAGAAACAGTGGCAAAGCGTTTAGCAGCACATTTTGGGTCGATGCTGGCTTTGTCGCAAGCGAAACAAGAAGAATTGCTTTCGGTAGAAGACATAGGCGAAAAGATCGTAGAAAGTCTAGACACCTACTTTGTCAATCCCGACAACCAACGAATGATACAGGATCTAACCGATTTTGGATTATCCATGGAAGCCGAAGTGGTAGAGAAAGCGTCTTCTAAACTTGAGGGGAAAACCATTGTGGTTTCTGGGGTGTTTGAAAAAGTGTCACGCAATGAACTTAAGAAAATGATAGAGGACAATGGGGGTAAGGTAGGCAGTTCTATTTCTTCAAAAACGAGTTTTGTTGTCGCTGGGGCTTCGATGGGACCGGCGAAAAAAGACAAGGCAAATAAGTTAAACATCCCCTTGATTAGCGAAGATGACTTTCTTAAAATGTTATAAAACAAACATTTTGAATATTTATGAAACAATTGACTTTTCCTTATAAGATGAAGCGGTAGTTCATTACATTTGCAAAAATTATAGAGATTGTTTAAAAAGTTTTGGCATAGACGGGCAGCAAAGAAAAGTTTGCACACTTCTTTAGAGGAGAAGAACCTAAGCCGTGCTTTTAAGATTAAACACGTTCGTGTCATATTAGATTCTTCTCTAGAAATAGAGCAGCAATTTTTTAATGATTTAGCGAAAGCCTTTGGGATATCACAGGTAAATATTACCGTATTTGCCTTCAGGGGATCCAAGGAGATCGAAAAGCAATACGCTCATTTTTTTGACCCACAAGAAGTGAGTTTCATTGGTCGATTTGAAGGAGACTTAGCTTTGATGTGTCAAAAAGAGGTAGATCTTCAAATCAATTATTTTAATAAGGAAGATCTCTATATGGAGTGGGTTAGTGCGGTTGCAAAAAAGAAGCTCAGTGCAGGGTTTCTTGGAGTAAATCAACATTTGAACGATATCATATTTGATTTCCCTCCCACAGATATTAATACTTTTAAAGAGGAATTGGTCAAGTATTTGACCATTTTAAAAAAGCTATAGCATGAATGATTTTAGAGGAACAGGGATAGCCATGATTACACCTTTTACCGCAACGGGAGAGGTAGATTACAATGCTTTAGAATCTCTTGTTGAACAATATATTCAAGCGGGGATAGATTTCCTGGTTGTACTGGGAACTACTGCAGAAACAGCCACTTTAAGTAAGCAAGAACAGGAAGATCTTGCGCAAAGAGTGGTTGAAATCAATGCAGGTCGCCTGCCCCTCATGTTAGGTAAAGGGGGCAATAATACTAGTGCCCTAGTAAACGACTTAAAAACGGCTAACTTATCGGGTTACAGTGCGATTCTTTCAGTTTGTCCTTATTACAATCGACCTAATCAAGAAGGGATTTTTCAACACTTTTCTGCAGTGGCAGAAGCATCTCCATTGCCTGTTATGTTATACAACGTTCCAGCTAGGACGGGTGCAAGCATTGAAAATGCAACCGTAATTCGCCTTGCAGAAGCGAATAAAAATATTTTTGGGATTAAAGATGCTACTGGAGATGTGAACTCAGGTAAAGCCTTAGTCGAAGCATTGCCAGATGATTTCTTAGTCACCTCTGGAGACGATTTAACTGCCTTGGATCTAGTTACTCGGGGTGGAGTAGGAGCAATTTCTGTTATCGCAGGTGCTTTTCCAACTAAATTTTCTGAGATGATCCAATTGGCTCGACAAGATGATTTAACGATCCCTAGAACGATAGAAAAAGAACTTTTACTATTTATTGACTTAATCTTTCGCGAAGGTAACCCTACTGGTTTAAAGGCTTTAATGTCTCTTCAAGGGAAATGTGATAATGTGCTTAGGCTCCCTTTAGTTGCTGCGAGTGATTCATTATTTGGCGAAATTAAAAGCCAGTTTGATGCTTTGACAACGAAATGTTAAATGTGTTTTGAAAGCTTTCCAAACACTCCATTTACATTAATTTCGTATTCCTATTATTTTAACTAAATTTGCAGCATGTTAAAAATCACTCGGTTTATCCTTTTTGCCGTTATTTTAATAAGTTTTACAACTGCTTGTAATTCTTATCAAAAAATGCTTAATAACCCAGATGTATCTGCCAAGTACAAAGCAGCAGAGGCTTACTACAATACTGGCGAATACAGAAGAGCGAATCGATTGTTTGAACAGATTCTACCTTCCTATCGCGGGAAGCCTCAAGCACAACGTGTTGTCTTCTTTTTTGCCAACTCTTATTTACAGATCAAAGATTATTATCTAGCCGCCTACCAGTTTGAAAGTTTTGTCAAATCGTACCCCAAGAGTAATAAAATACAAGAAGCTTCTTTTTTAGCCGCTAAATGTTATTATATGCTTTCTCCAAATTACAGTTTGGACCAAGCGAATACAAACGATGCCCTTGATAAATTGCAGATCTTTATTGATAATTACCCAAACTCTGAATTTCTTGCTGAAGCAAATACCTACGTACAAGAGCTTCAAACTAAATTAGAAAAGAAAGATTTCGAGATTTCGAAGCAATATCACACCATTCGCGATTACAAATCGGCGATCAATGCCTTTGATAACTTTATATCCACTTATCCTGGAACGCCTTTTAAAGAAGACGCATTATACTTCAAGTTCCTATCTTCGTATGAAATTGCCACAAATAGTGTGATCATGAAGAAGTTAGAACGCTTAAAAGAACTTCAAGATATTTATGATACTTTAACGCGTTATTACCCAGAAACGCTCTTTCTTGAAGACCTTGATAAAAAAATGAGTCAAGTTGCAAAAGAAATCGCCCTTTTAGAAAAAAATAATACAGCAATAACAAAATAATCACCATGACTAAGTACAGAGAATCTAAAGCCCCTGCATCAACTTCAACTTATGATAGAAATCAGGTTGAAGGAGAAACACAAAACATCTATGAGGCAATTTCGATTATTGCGAAACGTTCGACTCAGATCAATTTAGACATCAAAAAAGAATTGCACGAAAAACTCGATGAGTTTGCAACCCACAATGATAGTCTTGAAGAGATCTTTGAAAACAAAGAACAGATCGAAGTATCTAAGTTTTATGAAAGTTTACCAAAGCCTCACGCCCTAGCGGTAGAAGAGTGGTTAAACGAGCGCGTTTATCACCGTAACACGGAGGAATAAACCCAATGTCTATCCTCAGCGGAAAGAAAGTCCTTTTAGGGGTTACGGGAGGCATTGCCGCCTATAAAACTCCTTTAATTGTACGTTTGTTAATCAAACAAGGCGCTGAGGTGAAGGTGGTGATGACGCCATCTGCTACCGATTTTGTCACCCCTTTAACGCTATCTACCCTCTCGCAAAATCCTGTGGTTTCGGCCTTTACAGCCGAAGGCGAAGGGGACCATCCCAACTGGAATAATCACGTCGAACTAGCCCTTTGGGCAGATTTAATGTTGATTGCCCCTGCAACTTCAAACACCATTTCTTCAATGGTCAATGCCCGTTGCAATAATTTACTTCTAGCCTGTTATCTTTCTGCGCAATGTCCCGTTTATATTGCCCCTGCAATGGATTTGGATATGTATGCGCATCCCGCGAATCAAAAGAACATGGCGCAGCTAGAAAGCTTTGGACATGTAATTTTCCCGGCTCAAGAAGGCTTTTTAGCCAGCGGCCTAGAAGGGAAAGGAAGGATGATGGAACCTGAAGCGATAGTCACCGCTTTAGCGCAATCTTTAGCAGAAAAAGCTCCGCTTTATGGGAAAACAGTACTGATTACTGCAGGACCTACCTATGAAGCGATTGATCCCGTTCGATTTATTGGGAATCACTCTTCTGGGAAAATGGGTTTTGCCTTAGCAGAAGAAGCTGCAAAGCAAGGAGCGAAGGTTATTTTAGTTAGCGGGCCAACCGCCTTAGCAACAATAAATCCAGCAATAAACCTTGTGCCAGTAGTTTCTGCTCAAGAGATGTTTACAGCGGTTTTTAAGCATTATGACAGTGTAGATATCGCCATTGCTGCTGCCGCAGTGGCAGATTTTACTCCGGCAAATCCTGTTGATCAAAAGATCAAGAAAAAAAGTGGTCTCCCAGAGATAAATCTCAAGCCCACAGTTGATATTTTAGCCGAAATGGGGAAACAGAAAAAGGCGCAGTTCCTTTTGGGCTTTGCCCTCGAAACCCAAAATGAGTTAGAGAATGCGATGGCAAAATGCCAAAAGAAAAACGCCGACGCCATTGTGCTTAATTCCCTCAATGATCAAGACGCAGGTTTTGGTGGAGATAAAAATAAAATTACCTTTATTCGAAAGAATGGCACAACCACTGCTTTTGAATTAAAAACAAAATCAGAAGTAGCGGCGGATATTTTTGCCCAAATCACTGCTTCTATATGAAAAAAGTCCTCCTTTTACTGCTACTGATGGCAACGCCTTTGACGGCGCAAATTATCGATTGCCGTTTTGTTGTCAACGCAGACCTGGTTAATCAAACGAATCAGCAAGTCTTTGAAACCCTAGAACAATCTTTGAACGAGTTTATCAATGCAAAGGCATGGACAGATGAAACCGTGGATAATAAAGAAAAGGTGCGCTGTAGTATGGTGCTCAATTTAACCGGTTTTAATGGTTTGCGTTTTGAAGGGACCTTGCAGGTGCAAGTAGAGCGTCCGGTGTATCAAACCAATTATAATTCTCCCATTTTTAATTTCTTGGATAAAGACATTGTCTTCTCTTATCAAGAATATCAACCCCTGTTCTACAATCCGGCAACTTATGAGTCAAACCTTATTTCCCTCATTAGCTTTTATGTTTTTGTCGCCCTTGGGATAGAAGCAGATTCTTTTGCCTTGAGAAGTGGTACGCCTTATTTTAAAGAAGCGCAACAGATTCTTACTTTGGCGCAGCAAAATGGAATTACCGGCTGGAATCAACGGGACGGAAATAGAAATCGTTTTTGGTTAATCGATACCATGCTGTCGAATACTTTTCGTGAATACAGAACTGTTCAATACCATTATCACCGCGATGGGATGGATCAAATGAATGAAAACCCTCAAGCGGCAAAAGAGGCGATTGTACAGTCCTTAGGGCGTTTTAATGCCTTGTATAACAGACGCCCAAATGCTTTGTTGATCCAAACTTTTTTTGACGCAAAAGCAGACGAAATCGTCGATCTGTTTTCTGATGGCCCTAAAGTTGAATTCGATCAAACCCTTACCACACTCAATAAGGTGGCGCCTTTCTTTGGGCCAAAATGGAAAAGGATTAAATACTGATTGTTTTCTTTGCCTTTGCGCAATCGTCCTAGTATATTTGAATTAAATAATCAAGCCTTTTTTGTGTTAACTGAATTAACCATCGCCAACTTTGCTTTAATCGATCACCTAGAGGTAAATTTCTCTAAGGGAATGACCAGCATTACCGGGGAAACAGGGGCTGGGAAGTCCATACTTTTAGGGGGACTCGCACTTGTGCTGGGGAAACGGGCGGATTTATCCACTTTAAAGGATAAATCCAAGAAGTGTTTTGTCGATGCGACCTTTTCAATTAGTGCCTATGATTTAAAAGCTTTCTTTGATTCGGTGGATTTAGATTATGAGCCCATTACCAGTATTAGAAGAGAAATTATACCTTCCGGAAAATCCAGGGCTTTTATCAATGATACTCCAGTCACCCTGGATGTTTTACAACAGCTAGGGGACCGTTTGATCGATGTGCACTCTCAACACCAAACCCTTTCTGTAACCCAAGAAAGCTATCAATTAGAAGTGTTAGATGCCTTAGCTCAAAATGGCGTAATACTAAAGTCCTATCAGCAAGAAAGAGAAGGTTATACTGCTTTAACCAAACAAATCACTTCCCTTCAAGGACAAAAATCTTCTTTAGAAGAAGAACGAGACTACAATCGTTTTCTCTTAGAAGAACTCCAAAAAGCTCCCTTAGAAGAAGGAATTCTTGAAAGACTTGAAGAAGAAATTCAACAATTAAGTCATGTAGAAGAGATTGAAATGCAACTCTCTAAATCCCTGCAGATTATTGAAGAAGAACAAATTGGTATACAGGTACAATTGACAGAAGTACGCAATGCTGTGCAAAAAGTTGCTGGGATAAGCGACCACTATCAACAACTATCTCAACGCCTAGAAAGTTTATTGATCGAATTGAATGATGTCGCTGCAGAACTCAATCAATCCTTAGAACAATTAGAAGCAAATCCTGCTCGCTTAGAAGAAGTTAATGCTCAGTTTCAACTTTTAAATGACTTGATGAAAAAGCATCAAGTTCAAACCATCCCAGATTTAATTGAGAAAAGAGCGGTATTAGAAGAGAAAGACATTCAAACCGCTACCCTTGATGAAACTGTCGCAAAGCTAGTCGCACAGCAAAGCAAAAGTATAGAGCAGTTGAATCTGTTAAGTGGACAATTGCGGGAAAATAGAGCAGCGGTAGTCCCTAGTTTTGTCGATCAAATGACTAAAATTCTAGCGCTATTAGGCATGCCAAATGCACGATTTAAACTTGATCTTCACCCAGTAGAACAGTATCTCGCCCATGGAAAAGAACAACTTGAATTAGCCTTTTCTGCCAATAAAGGCAGTGATTTTGGTTCCTTAAAGAAAGTCGCTTCTGGCGGAGAATTATCGCGTATTATGTTAGCGGTAAAAGCCATCCTTTCTCAATACAAAACACTTCCCTCAATTATTTTTGACGAAATAGATACCGGAGTATCTGGAGAAGTCGCCCATAAAATCGCCGAGATCATGCATCATATGGGGCAATACATGCAGGTAATTACCATTACCCACCTGCCACAAGTAGCTGCAAAAGGAGCCCATCATTTTAAGGTCTTTAAAGAGACCAAAGACGGCAGTACCTTTACCCAACTTAAAAAATTAGCCGCACAGGACCGCATCTCAGAAGTTGCCCAAATGCTATCTGGTGAGGCCCTTACAGAGGCAGCTTTGCAACACGCTAAAGAGTTGTTGAATTAACGTATATTTACAATCGAATTTTAAACCATTATTGATATGTCCCACAACTTATTAAAAGGGAAAAAAGGAATTATTTTTGGTGCATTAGACAGCCAGTCCATTGCATGGAAAACAGCAGAAAGTGTCCACGCACAAGGCGGAGAAATTGTTTTGACAAACGCTCCAGTTGCTTTGAGAATGGGTACCATCAATGAATTAGGAGAAAAGGTAAATGCACCCGTCATCCCGGCAGATGCAACTTCCCTCTCAGATTTAGAACAACTGGTTGATCAAACCATGGAACACTTTGGTGGGAAAATTGACTTTGTCTTGCACTCCATCGGAATGTCGGTCAATGTTCGAAAAGGAAAGCACTACACCGCTTTAAACCACGACTGGATGCAAAAAGGATGGGATGTTTCGGCCGTTTCTTTTCACAAATTAATGCAAACCCTCTATGCTAAAGATGCCATGAATGAGTGGGGAAGTATTGTCGCACTAACTTATATCGCTGCACAAAGAACCTTTCCTAACTACAATGACATGGCCGATAATAAAGCTTATTTAGAGTCTATCGCGCGTAGTTTTGGCTACTATATGGGAAAAGATAAAAGCGTTCGTGTAAACACCATATCGCAATCACCCACTTTAACCACAGCAGGACAAGGGGTAAAAGGATTGGACGGATTCTTAACCTATGCAGAGAAAACTTCTCCGCTAGGAAACGCTACCGCTAGCGAATGTGCAGACTATACCGTGATGATGTTTTCTGACTTTACGAAAAAAGTAACCATGCAAAACTTATTTCACGACGGTGGATTCTCTAATACTGGAGTGAGCCAAGAAGTAATTGATTCCTTGCAATAATATAAATTAACATGAAGAAAGAGCCTGCCTTGTTTACCTCATTGCAAAGGGCTTCAATGGATAAAGGCAGGTCTAAATTCTTTTTGTTTTTCCTATTATTTTCTTTCATTCTTTGGTTTATCGCAAAATTCTCCAAAGAGTACACCGAAGTTATTTCCCTAGAAATGACCTTCGAAAATGTTCCCCCTACAATTATCCCAATTGTAAAAAGTCCTCCTAAAATTGAGTTTACCTTAAAAGCAACTGGATTTCAATTCTTGTATTATCAATTTTTAGACAATCGTTTGAAAATAGATGCCCAAGAAGCTGATTTTGATGCGGGTAGGGCTGAATTACCCATCGCTGCTCAATATCAAAGCCTCAAAGAACAACTGCTGGGTGATACAGAAATCATCAACTATTTTCCTGCGGTGATTGAGTTTGATTATCAAGAACAGACCTCACAGAAAATCCCAGTAATTTCACCTGAATTTAAAATAGCCTTGGGCTATTCTGCTGTTTCAATTCAATTTGAACCAGATAGTATCGACCTTATTGGACCGATGAATCAAATCAAAGTCATTAAAGAAATACAGCCGTTATTCTCTATTAAGAACCCAATTAAAGAAAGTTTTGAAACAATGATTGCTTTGCCAGATATGGGAGAGCTTATCTCATTAAGCAATCAAAAAGTCTTGATGAAAGTAGCCATCGACCGTTTTTCTGAAGCAAAGTTTCAATTACCAATAAAGATGATCAATGCCCCACAAGAAGGGGTGTTTAAGTTTTTCCCGTCCAATGTTGCCATCACTTTTTCGGCACCATTAAATAGTCTGCGCGATATTACGCCAGAAGATTTTCAGGTAGGGATTGACTACAATCAACTTTCAGCGAATAATAAAAGTGTAAAGCTAAAAGTTTACAGCGCTCCAAAAGGAGTGACCAACATGCGACTCGAACCCAGAGAAGTACAATACTTAAAGCGACAATAAGATGCCAAAAATAATCGGACTTACTGGAGGAATAGGAAGTGGAAAAACTAGGGTGGTCAAAGTCTTTTCAGATTTAGGGGTGCCGTGTTATATTGCAGATAATGCCGCAAAAGAATTGATGGTTAAAGAGGCTTCTCTCATAAAACAAATCAAGGATTTATTTGGATCAAAAGCCTATAATTCGCAGGGTTTAAATCGTGCTTATATCGGAGCAATTGTTTTTTCTGACCCACAAAAACTGCAAGCCCTCAATGCCATAGTCCATCCAGCTGTCGCAAAAGATTTTTCACTTTGGCTTGCCCTCCAAAAAGCCCCTTATGTCATTAAAGAAGTCGCTATTTTATTTGAAACGGGTGGTTATAAGGCGGTTGATCAAACGCTTTTAATTACCGCGCCTAAAGAAGTTCGACTGCAAAGAGCCATGCAAAGAGATCAAGTCGCGAAAGAGGTGATTTTAGCTCGAATGAATCACCAGTGGGAAAATGAACAGCGCATCCCATTAGCAGACCACATT
>JBDNAJ010000094.1:0-16439 GCA_039768455.1 Candidatus Arcticimaribacter sp. | reverse complement strand
TCGTGACAAATTTGGCTTGCCTCGAAATAGTGAAAGACGGTTTTCTGCTTTTAGAACGGGCTCCGGGAATAAGCGTGAAAGAGATTGTAGCCGCTACACAAGGGAATTTGATCGTTCCTAAGGATGTGCCAGAAATGATGCTATAAAACAAAAAAAGAGGCCTTTAAAGACCTCTTTTTTTATCATTAAGAAATGTTTTTAGAACTCAAGGACATGTGAAATGTCTTTGGGATTTTCTTCGGTTCCTTTTTCTGAAATAAGTCGGGTAGAAATATTCTTTTCTTCGCTGCTGGCGAGGAAGTTATTGATAATTTCAACGATGTCATTATCTAAATATTTGGTTTTTGTTACATCGATTTCCAACTCTGCTTCGACGGGTATGTTGTCTAATTCATAAGAAATAGGTGCTTTGTTGATAAAGGTTACCTCTTCTGCTAATTCTATCTTGACAACCTCTTTTCCATTTTCCATTTCGTGGTGGATCATCGAGTGAGAGTTTTTGTAACTGTCATACAGTAAGAATAAAATACCAACCAATACTCCTAGACCAATTCCTACCAATAAATCAGTGAAAATGATTCCTGCGATGGTGATCACAAAAGGAATGAATTGTTTCCATCCTAATTGATACATGCTTTTGAATAAGGCAGGTTTAGCTAGTTTGTATCCCACGATCAATAAGATTGCGGCTAATACTGATAATGGAATCTGATTGAGTAAGAAAGGAATAGCCACAACAGAAGCTACTAAAAGTATCCCGTGAATGACTGCGGCCATTTTGGTTTTACCTCCAGATTGAATGTTAGCAGAACTGCGAACGATTACCTGTGTAACCGGTAGACCACCAATCATCCCAGAAGCGATATTCCCGATTCCTTGTGCGATAAGCTCTCTGTTTTTTGGAGTAATGCGTTTTTCTGGATCAATCTTATCTGTTGCTTCCACACATAATAAAGTTTCTAAACTCGCCACTAAAGCGATCGTAAAGGCAACTATCCAAACGTTGATATTTGTGATAGCACTAAAATTTGGGAATATAATAAAGTCTAAGTCAGCTACATTAGTTGGAACGCTTACCATTTGGCTTGAAGCGATCCCCCATACAGCATCTCCATTTGTAGTTGTAGCATAAATAATCCCGATCACTACAGCGACTAAAGGACCTTGGATAAGTTGGAATATTTTCGCTTTTTTAGTTAAAACCAAATCCCATAAAAGTAAGATTCCCATACTAATTGCTGCAATCAAAGTAGATCCATAACTAATTTGAGAGAAGATGTCTCCACTATTATTGGTATTGAATCCAAAGAAATATGGAATCTGCTTAAGGATGATAATCAATCCAATCCCGGTCAACATTCCTTTGATCACAGAACTAGGGAAGTAATAACCTATTACCCCTGCTTTTGCAATACCAAAGCCAAGTTGGATCACTCCCCCTAAAACTACTGCAACTAAAAAGTTTTCAAAGCCTAGGTCTCCAATAGCGGTAAGTACAATGGCTGCTAATCCAGCTGCTGGTCCACTAACGCCTACTTGAGAACCACTGAGAGCTCCTACAAGAAGTCCTCCTATGATTCCGGCGATAAGACCAGAAATAAGTGGCGCACCAGAGGCTAAAGCAATTCCTAGACATAAAGGAATGGCTACAAAAAATACGACGATACTCGCAGGAATATCTGATTTTAAATTTTGAAATAAATTGTTTTGACTCATAATATAGTGTTGTGGTGCCTTTGATAAAGCACCTGTTTTTTAAAAATTAAATGAAGTGGGGACAGAGTGGTAAGAATATTACGCTACTGTCCGGGGAGGGGGAAGAAGAATTTCAGTTTTGTAATTACTGAAGTTATTCTGGTTAAAATGATTGTTGTTCTTTAAACCAAATTTTGCAATTGAAAAGCGAATGTCCATTGGGGAAATCTTGTCTTTTTTTTCTTCAAGATCTTTTTTGTTTTGTTCTTCGTTTTCGTTTTCAGATTCATTTTCATGATCAATGTCCAGCTCGATAGATGTAAAATCGTGAAAGCTGTCATCAAAAAGGTAACTAGGGATGCTTTGGCAAAGTGTTGCCAGCATAAATACACTAAAAATTGCTTTTCTAATATAGTCTCTTTTCATTCAGCAAAATTATGTTACAAAAATACGACAAATTATTAAACGCGCCTAGTTTTAAGGAGAGCCTATTTTGTGTTCCCTTGGTATCTATGAAGTTAAAGTAGTGCATATTGATTAATATTCCTCTCGTGGCCGAAAAAGTAAGCTGCCTCTTCATAAAAGTTTTAAACTTTACACAAGAAAAAAAATCAATTGATGTTTTGGGATTAGGCTGTTAGAGTCAAAAAGGTCATAGTTCTATTATGCTAAAAGTGAGAAAGCTTTTAATTGGCTTTTGAAAGGATTTAATTTGTAGTTTTGAAGATTAATATTGTTTTTATGGAAACCATCAATAAATATTCTGGCATCATGATTAGTATTAGGAAGATTGTTCGAGCAATCAACCTAGAGTCTAAAAGGATAGAAAAAGATTATGGTCTGAGTATTCCACAGTTGCTTACTTTGAAGTTTTTAGAAGAGAAAACAGAATATAAGAGTACCATGAAGGATTTGAAAGAACACCTATCCCTCAATGCGAGTACAGTGTCTGGAATAGTCGCCCGGCTAGAGTCAAAGGGTTTGATTGCTCGATTGCCTAATCCCAATGATAAAAGAAGTACCCCGATTATTTTAACCTCAAGTGGGAATAAACTAATTAAGCAAACAGATGAGTCTTTACACGAGCGAGTGATGCGTAAATCTAACTCTTTAACAGACGAAGAATACCAGCAAATATTAGTTTCATTCAAAACTATCATTAAGATTTTTGATATTGATGATGTCGACGCATCTCCCATTATTAGTGGTCAAACAGAGATTTAAGGTTTTTCTAAGTTGCTAATTATTAAATAATACTTTCTGTAGAAAACATTTTTTGTACTTTTGCCCCCAAATCAACTATTATGCAAAAGTACATACCGTTTATTTTATTCCTTTTTGGTCTAAGTATTCACGCTCAAGATACTGTTCTGAGTGGGGTTGTCGTAGATGAGAATAATATTCCACTACCAGGGGCAACTGTTCAAATGCAAGGAAGACAAGATGGAGTAATCACAGATTTTAATGGGAACTTCTCCCTTGATGTCACTTCAGACACTACAATTGAAGTATCTTATACAGGATATGAAAAATATGTTCTTAGTGGACCTTTTGACAGTGCAGTAAAAATTCAATTAGTGCCTTCAAACGCCTTAGAAGAAGTTGTAATTACTGCATTGGGAATTAGACGTGCTGAGAAAGCCTTGGGATATGCCGTTCAAGGGATCAAAGCAGATGAAATTTCAAAGGTGAAAGCCACTAATGTAGTGAACTCTCTAGCAGGTAAAATTGCAGGGGTAAACATTACCGGCTCTGCCGCTGGACCCTCTGCTTCTTCTAATATTAATATTCGTGGGGCTTCTTCTTTAATGGGGAACAATCAACCTTTATTTGTTGTAAATGGGATGCCCATTACAAATGACCTATACACATTTGATGACGGTTTGAACGGGTCAACGTCCATTGACTTTGGTAATGCCGCACAAATCGTCAATACAGACGATATTGAAGCGATAAGCGTGCTTAAAGGACCTGCAGCCTCTGCCTTATACGGTTCAAGAGCTGCGAATGGGGTGATTCTTATTGAAACTAAAACTGGAAACTTTGTTAAGAAAGGTTTAGGAATCGAAATTAACTCAAGTATTCAAATCGCAAACCCGCTTAAATTACCCGATTACCAAAACCAATATGGTTCTGGTGGGGGCGGAAAATACAGCTATCTCAATGGATCTACTTATATAGGTGCAAACGAAAACTATGATGCCTATGGCGAAAACTGGGGACCCGCATTAAACGGTCAGCTAGTAAAACAATTTAACTCTAACGGAGAAGCGGTACCTTTTACTTCCGCTGAAAATAACATTAGAAACTTTTATCAAACAGCTTTGACCCACAGTACAAATGTGGCGGTGAATAGTTCTTCTGACACTGGTCAAAGTCGTTTTTCTTATACGCATTTAGACAACTTAGGTTTAATTCCTAATACTGACCTAGATCGAAATACGTTTCAATCTAGTTTAGGGAAGAATTTATTGGACAATCGTTTAAAGATTCAATTCAATAATATGTTTGTCCGTTCAACATCAAGCAATATTCCTAACTCGGGTTATGACGAATCTTCTTCTGTTATGTATGGGTGGTTGTGGTTTCCACGTCAAGTGGAGATCGACGATTTACGCGATTACTGGCAGCCCGGTAAAGAAGGGGTAGAGCAGCGTTATGCAGAAAACCTTTGGGTAAACAACCCATGGTTTATTGCCAATGAAAATACCAATGCTTTTCAAAGCAACCGTTTGGTCTCTAATCTTCAACTTTCTTATGAGGTAAACCAAAAACTAGGGGTTCGCTTTAGATATGGAGTAGATTATGTTGATGAACAACGTCAATACAGAAGGGCGCCATCAACAAAAGCAGTCTTAAACGGGAGTTACCGCGAAGACGAAATTTCTTTTAGAGAAAGTAATGCCGAGGTGATTGTTGATTTTGATCCTAGTCCAGAAGAGGATAATCCACTGGATGTAAGTGTTAAGCTGGGAGGAAACCTAATGTCACAACGGGCTAACTTTGGCGTAGCCAACAACCCAGAATTACAAATCTTTGGCGTGGGGCCATCTGTCTATACTTTAGCGAATTCACGTTCAGGAGTGTTAGTAGAGTCTCAAAAGACCAATGCAGAAATTGCCAGCGTCTTTGGTTTAGTAACCCTTGATTATAAGAACTGGGCCTATTTAGATTTAACCTATAGAAATGATTGGACCAGTACACTGGTTAATCCATTAGTAGGGATTGAGAATTCAAACTTTAGCTTTGGGTATCCTTCTGCATCAACAAGTGTTATTTTAAGTGAAGTCTTAAACCTTAATGAGAAAATCAATTTCTTAAAGGTAAGAGCTTCTTATGCTGAGGTAGGAAACGGTGCTCCAGCCTACTCTTTTGGAAATACTTATACCCCACAAGCGGCCTATGGGAATACGCCAGTATTTACTGCGGGTAGTACCATCTCTGATCCAGATCTAAAAAATGAGCGAACTAGAGCAACAGAATTTGGGGTGGACGTTCGTTTACTTGACAACAAGATCAATATCGATATGACCGTGTATCAGATGAATAGTTTCGATCAAATTATTTCTTTGCCGGTGGCAAAGTCAAGTGGATATGATTACACTTTAACTAATGGTGGAGAAATCAGCAATAAAGGAATCGAAATTGCTGCGAGATTTAACTGGACAGAATCAGAAGATTTTTCATGGAATACACAATTTAACTACGGTCGAAACAGAGCCGTGGTAGAATCTCTTCCAGAGGTAATCCAAAGTGGTAAATATTCTATTGTCGCTGATATTTTTCCCGGTGATGAAGGAGGATCAGATTTAGAACTAGTCGCTGAAGAAGGAAAACTATTAGGTCAATTATATGGTCTAGGTTTCCAGCGAGGACCTGACGGGCAAATTATCCACGAAAATGGATTGCCTTTACACACGACAGAAAAAGTATCTGCGGGCTCATACCAACCTGACTTCCGTCTAGGTGTTTTAAACAGCTTGCGTTATAAAAACATCAACTTATCGATCTTGTTTGACGGTCAAGTAGGCGGGAAGATTTATTCTCGTTCTCATGCACTATATGCTACTGCAGGAACCATTACCAATAATGATGATCCTAATTTAGACTTATCTACCCTAGAGGGAAGAACCTTATACGGAGTAGACTACGACACGGCAGGTAATCCTGTTTATACCTTAGAACAACAAGGTGGCGTTATTGCTCCTGGTCTTATGTATAATGCAAATGGAGACTTAGTTGAAAACACCGTAACTGTTCCAGCAGGTGGAGCTGCTTATACCGGTTACTTCTACAACTATTATGGTAACGGATTTAACCGCGATAACATTGAAGCTGCAACCTATGATGCTACTTACTTTAAATTACGCGAGCTAAGTGTAAGCTATACTTTAGAAAATGGTATAGTTGACCAACTAGGATTACAGTCGGCTGTAATCTCTGTAGTGGGAAGAAACTTATTGCTGTTTAGTAAAGTTCCAACGATTGATCCAGAAACCTTCTCTATTAGAAACGGATTATTTGTCAATGGTTTTGAGAGTACCTCTATTCCATCGATGAGAAGTTTTGGATTGAATCTTAACCTAATTTTTTAATCACACAATTATGAAAAATATAAAACACTTTCTATATACGATCGTTCTATTGTCAACAGTAGGATGTAGTGATTTTGAAGAATTGAATTTAAACCCTAATGAGCCTACAACGGTTTCTTCTGGGGTATTGTTTACTTCTGCGATAAGAACCAGTATACAAACAACCTCTAATGAGGCGTTTTTACTATCGAATAATGCCGCGCAATTAACGGCAAAAACCCTTCGTGCTGAGGTTGACTTTTATGGTTGGAACGCTTTTCCAACCGTATGGGAAGGACTCTATGAAAGTTTGACTGATATCAATAATGCCATTGAAATTGCTCAAGCAGACGGGAATACCAAGATGGAAGGCGCTTTAATGGTCATGCAGGCTTGGATTTTTTCTGAATTAACCAATGCTTATGGAGACATTCCTTACAGTGAAGCCATTGACGGTTTAACTGCAAATTTCACTCCGGTTTATGACACACAAGAATCGATCTACACAGACCTTCTTTCAACACTTTCACAAGCCACAACTAAGTTGAGCGCTGCTGGAAGTATAGAAGGAGACATCTTGTATCAAGGTGATGCAACATTATGGGCAAAATTTGCCAATTCGTTACAACTGCGTTTATTGATGTACGCTTCGGCGAAAACAAATGTGGCAACACAATTTGCACAAATCGTTTCTCAGGGACAAATCTTTTCAAGCAACGAAGAGCAAGCCGCTCTTGATTTCTTGTCTAGTTTCCCTAATCAATTCCCTACTTTGCCTTTAAAGCAAGGAGATTTTGATGCGGTAGCAATTTCTGTTTCTGCTTTAAACGCTTTACAAGCGAATAATGACCCAAGATTAAGTCGTTATGCACGTCCTGATAATTTAGACTTTGACAACCCAACCTTTACAGGAGTTTCGAATGGAGTAGGGGGGCAAACAGGATCGCGTTTAGGCTTAGCCTATTTTGATTACCCTAATCAAATCACTGCTGCAGAAAAAGGATTGTCTTATGCAGAAGGAATTTTAATGACCTATGCAGAAGTAGAGTTTCTTTTAGCTGAAGCTGCTGCAAAAGGATGGATTACATCTAGCGTTGAAACACACTACAAGCAAGGGATCGAAGCGTCTCACCAATATTATGAAGTTGATTATTCTCCTAATGGATGGACTAACTTTGAGGACTTTTATCAGAACTCTGGAGTAGCTTACAGCGCTACTTTAGATATCTGGAAGCAAAAGTGGTTAAGCATGTATTTTACCGCTTTAGATCCTTACTTTGAAGTGAGACGATGGTATAGCGAAGTGAACGGTTTTGACGGCCTTCCTTTCTTAAACCGCCCTATCGGGAGTAATTCAAACAATTATGAATTACCCATGCGTTTCCTTTACCCTGGTCAAGAACAGAGTTTAAACGCAGAAAATTATAATGAAGCCAATAGCAGATACAGCGCACCTAAACTGATCAACGGTAAGATGTGGATCGTTAGTGACTAAGTAGTTTATGAAGAAATATTTTGATATTCACCCCCAGGTTTTTTATCCTTCGATCGTTTTAATCATAGGATTTATTGTATTGTCAATTTTTGGAGGAGAACCAGTTCGCTTGTTCTTCTCTGAAGCTTCGCAGTGGATTACACAATCCACCGGTTGGCTATTTATCCTTGGGGTTAATTTCTTCATTATCTTTTGTCTGTGGTTGGCCTTTGGTCAATACGGAAAAGTGTGCATAGGAGGAGAAGGAGCCGAAACAGAATTTAGTTTGTTCTCTTGGTTCTCCATGTTGTTTTCTGCTGGAATGGGAATCGGCTTGTTGTATTTTGGGGTCTCAGAGCCCATACAACACTTTTTAAAACCACCCATGCCTCAAGCAAGCACGGCAGATTTAGCGATTCAAGCCTTAGATTTCACTTTCTTACATTATGGTTTGCATGCATGGTCGATTTACTGTATAGTAGGGCTTTCGCTCGCTTATTTTGCCTTTAATCGCGGTTTACCTTTTTCTTTACGATCTATTTTCTATCCTATTATTGGGGATAAAATCAATGGCATCTATGGAAATATTGTTGATATAATCGCAGTGGTTGCTACCCTTTTTGGTTTGGCAACTTCCTTGGGATTCGGAGCGAGACAAATTGCAACAGGGCTTCAATTCCTCTTTGGGATTGATTCTGGTGTCAATACACAAATCACGGTTATTTTAGTCATTACCATGATTGCGACCGTTTCTGTAGTTACAGGATTAAAGAAAGGGGTTCGCTTTTTAAGTCGCTTGAATATGATCTTAGCTTTGGTCTTTTTGACCTTTGTTTTATTCTTGACAGATACCCTGAGTGTAATGGGAATATTTATTGAAAGTACGGGGATGTATTTTCAACGTTTTATCGAGATAGGGACTTGGTCCTCTTCTTTTGTTGATTCGACTTGGCAAAACAACTGGACGATTTTTTATTACGCCTGGTGGGTTGCATGGGCTCCTTTTGTAGGGATGTTTATCGCGCGGATCTCAAAAGGACGAACGTTTAAAGAATTTGTTTTAGGGGTATTATTTGTCCCTACTTTAATGACCTTTTTCTGGATTAGTGTCTTTGGAGGATCTGGGCTATTGCTCGAGATTGAAACCCCAGGAATCTTATCTACACCCGTTTTAGAAGATGCTTCGACCTCATTATTCATCTTTTTAAAGGCGTTTCCATTGTACACCTTTACAAGTATCTTAGGGATTTTTATGGTCTCTGTGTTTTTTGTGACCTCTTCAGATAGTGGTTCTTTGGTCATCGATAGTATCACCTCTGGTGGGAAACTAGACGCTCCAGTAGGTCAGCGTATTTTTTGGGCTTTGATCGAAGGTTTTGTGGCTATCGCACTTTTATTAGGAGGTGGTTTAGCTGCCATGCAAACCGCTTCGGTTAGTACCGGTATTCTCTTTTTGCTCATTCTTTTTGTGATTTGCTATTCCCTTATCATTGATTTGAAAAAGGATTTATCTTCCGCCAAAAAAGAATCGTAGTTCTCTTTTTGTTGCGTTGTCCAAGATCTCTTTGGGTAACCTCAAATTATAACTTTGCTCAATACGGAACTTTTCTTGCGAATCACGACCAAAACAGGGTGTTTAATCAATTGGGAGGATCTATTGCTAGAGCAAAATTAGCGGCCAGTATTTTACTGTCGCTCCCGGGGGTTCCCTATTTGTATTATGGAGAAGAAATAGGGATGGTAGGAGAAAAACCTGATGAAAATATCCGTCTTCCAATGCAATGGGATACGACACCTAATGGTGGATTTACAACAGGCACCCCATGGCGACCATTAAATGCTAATGCGATGGATTTTAACGTAGAGAGAATGCAAGCAGATGATAACTCACTGTGGAATCACTACCGCAACTGGATTGATTTACGAAAAACAAATCCTGCTCTTACTGAAGGTCGATACAAAGGCCTAGGAGCGAGTGTAAATTCAATTTTTGCCTTTTTACGTCATGACAATACTGCAGATCAAATTGTAATGATCCTTCACAATCTTTCATCACAAAATCAAACGGGTTTTGCTGTGAATTCAATTTCAAGTGAAATTCCAAGTGGTGTTTATACGCTCGTGGATATTCAAAATGACACTAATTTAGGAAGTTTGACTATTCAAGCAAATGGTGGATTTAGTACCCAAGACTTAAATATTTCAATCGCTCCTTATGCTTTTATTGCGTTGAAGTTACAAATACAGTAACCATAAGCTGTAGTACCTCAATTTGTACCCCATAAAAAAAACCAACCCTGTGTAGAGTTGGTTTTTTGTGACCTCGGCAGGATTCAAACCTGCAACCTCTTGAGCCGTAATCAAGTGCACTATTCAGTTATGCTACGAGGCCTTTTGTGGGTGCAAATATAACATTAATTCTTAACTAGAATTAATTTTTCCCGCTCCTTTTTTAGGGAAATAGTCTTTATTTAATCCTTTGTGATATCACCCTGTTTAGCTCTAATCATTATAAGTGACTAGTGAGTTGTTATTCAAAAATGTAGCCAAAAAAAAGCATCCGTTTTGGCGGATGCTTTTATGATAAAGATCAAAAAGTAAATTAAACCTTTGCAGATTTTACTGTCTTGATGATTCTTGCAGCGATTTTGTATGGATCTCCGTTTGAAGATGGACGACGGTCTTCTAACCATCCTTTCCAACCTTTTTCAACGGTCATAATCGGAATACGGATAGACGCTCCACGGTCAGAAACACCAAAGCTAAATTCAGTGATTGACTGCGTTTCGTGTGCACCAGTTAAACGTTGGTCGTTATCTGCACCATATACATCGATGTGTTCTTTAACTACAGGACGGAACGCTTCACAGATTTTCTCATAAGTTTCTTTAGAACCACAAGTACGTAAAGTCTCGTTAGAGAAGTTAGCGTGCATACCAGATCCATTCCAGTCAGTTGCTCCTAGTGGTTTTGGGTGCCAGTTGATCGCTAAACCATACTTTTCTCCTAAACGCTCAAGTAAGTAACGAGATACCCAGATCTCATCTCCTGCTTGACGTGCTCCTTGTGCAAAACACTGGTATTCCCACTGTCCTGCAGCAACCTCTGCATTGATTCCTTCTACATTAATTCCTGCTTCTAGACAGATGTCTAAATGCTCTTCAACCATCTCACGACCAAAAGCATTCTTTGCTCCAGCAGAGCAGTAGAATTGACCTTGAGGGGTTTGATCACGTGGGAAACCTAACGGTAAGTTAGTTTCTGGATCCCAAAGGAAGTATTCTTGTTCAAATCCAAACCAGAAATCGTTGTCATCATCGTCAATTGTTGCACGACCATTAGATACGTGTGCAGTTCCATCTGCATTTAAAACTTCAGTCATTACTAAATAACCGTTGTTGCGTTCTGGATCGGGATAAATAGCAACTGGCTTCAATAAACAGTCAGAAGCTCCACCCTCTGCTTGTTGTGTTGAAGAACCGTCAAAAGACCACATTGGGCAGTCTTCTAATTTTCCGCTAAAACCGTCTACGATTTTTGTTTTACTACGTAAGTTCGCAGTAGGGGTATATCCATCTAACCAAATATACTCTAATTTAGATTTACTCATAATGAAATATTTTTTTCTTGTAACATGGCAAATTTAAAATATAGAGAATAACCCATCCTTTTTTAAGGGGTTAAAATATCAACAATCATACTATTTTTGTTAATACATCAATTTTTTAGGGGTTAAATTCCAAAAAATTGAAAATATAAAGAGAATCCCTCATAAATATTAATTTATATTTGTATGAATTTAAATCCCAATTTTATGAATAACTTACGTTTTGAAGCCTTGCGTAAAATAGCACATCAAGAACGATCTGCTTATGCGCCAAAAGAGAATCGATTTGATCATTTTGCAGCCAATGTTTTAGATGAAAACAAATTGCAAAACTTCCTCAGCAAAACCGCCTTTAAAGAGATGGTTCATGCCAGTCTTAAAGGAACACAAATTAACCGTTCTTTAGCAGAGCAAATCGCACAAGCCATGAAGGTTTGGGCCTTAGAAAAAGGCGCTACACATTACACCCACTGGTTTCAACCTTTAACAGGTGCTACTGCAGAAAAGCACGAATCATTTTTAGACTTCGCCAAAGATGGAAAAGCCATCTCTGCTCTCGACGGTTCGCAACTTGTACAGCAAGAACCAGATGCTTCCAGTTTTCCTAGTGGTGGAATTAGAAACACCTTTGAAGCTAGAGGATATACAGCATGGGATCCTACATCCCCCGCTTTCTTGTTTGGAAAAACCCTTTGTATACCAACCATTTTTGTCTCCTATACCGGAGAAGCACTAGATTATAAAACCCCTCTTTTACGCTCTATTTCTGCAGTAGATACTGCAGCGACAGAAGTCTGTAAATACTTTGATAAAAACGTTCAAAAAGTCATCCCAACCCTAGGTTGGGAACAAGAATACTTTTTGGTGGATCGTATGTTAGTCGCTTCTCGACCAGATATTGTCTTGACCGGAAGAACACTATTAGGACACGGTTCTGCGAAAGGACAGCAATTAGACGATCATTATTTTGGGTCCATCCCAACCCGTATGCTCGCATTTATGAACGAGTTGGAAGAAGAGTGTATGCTTTTAGGGATTCCTGTAAAAACCCGTCATAATGAGGTGGCTCCATCCCAGTTTGAGCTCGCACCTATTTTTGAAGAGGCCAACCTTTCAGTCGATCACAACGCCTTACTGATCGATGTGATGAAAAGGGTTGCCGAAAGGCACAACCTTGAAGTGCTCTTTCACGAAAAGCCGTTCGCAGGAATCAACGGTTCTGGGAAACACAACAATTGGTCTCTCGCCACTAACACAGGAGTAAACCTATTGAGCCCTGGAAAAACCCCCATGAGTAATCTGCAATTCTTGACCTTTTTTGTCAGTACCATTGCGGCAGTTTTAGAGTATCAAGATTTGATGTGTGCGTCCATGATGAGCGCTAGTAATGATCATCGATTAGGTGCAAATGAAGCGCCGCCTACCATTATTTCTGTCTTTATAGGAAAGCAGCTGACAAAAGTACTCACCGATCTTGAACATGTTTCTAAAGGAAAATTATCTCCAGAAGAAAAGACTGATCTCAAGCTGAACGTTGTAGGGAAAATCCCTGAAATTCTATTAGATAATACAGATCGCAACAGGACTTCACCCTTTGCCTTTACAGGAAATAAATTTGAATTCCGTGCGGTGGGTTCAAAAGCGAACTGTGCTAAACCCATGACGGTGTTAAATACCATTGTTGCTGAGAAATTAAACACCTTTAAAGAAAGCGTAGAAAAACTTTTAGCCAAAGATGCTAAAATGAAAAAAGACGATGCCATCTTTAACGCTTTAAGGGATTTGATCAAAGAGGTTTCTCCAGTTCTGTTTGAAGGAGACGGTTATAGCGAGGCTTGGGTTAAAGAAGCCAATAAACGCGGCCTTTATCACGCACAAAATACTCCAGAAGCTTTGCAGGCTTATGTAGCCAAAAAAAATGTACAACTTTTTGAAGGCTTAAGTGTTTTGTCTGAAAGAGAACTCAATGCAAGACTCAATGTCGATTTGGAACATTATACACTTGCTTTGCAAATTGAAGGTCGAACTCTAGGGGACTTATCGCGAAATCATATCATTCCTACAGCCATTAAGTATTTGAATACTTTGATTGAAAATGTCAAAGGCTTAAAAGAAATCTATGGTGATAAATACACCGAACACGCTAAAGAACAAATGCTTATGATCGAAAGAATTTCTAGGCATATTGCCGAAATTAATTCTGGGGTAAACGCTATGATTGAAGAGCGCAAAAAAGCCAATACCATCGAAGATGATTTTGAAAAATCATTGGCCTATTGCAATAAGGTAAAGCCCTTTTTCGAAACCATTCGTTACCATTGTGACAAGCTAGAATTATTAGTAGATAATTCGTTGTGGCCATTAGCAAAATACAGAGAATTGCTTTTTTCTCATTAGAAATTAATCTGTCGATTTTGCAAGCGGAATAAAACCCCTACTTTTGTAAAAAATTTTACATGAGTACAGCATCAAGTGATCGCTATAAGCAGCGTGGGGTTTCTGCCCAAAAAGAAGATGTGCACAACGCCATCAAAAACATCGATAAAGGTTTGTTCCCTAAGGCGTTTTGTAAAATTGTACCCGATTATTTGACCGCTAGCGAGGAACACTGTATTGTAATGCATGCCGATGGCGCTGGAACGAAATCTTCTTTGGCGTATGCCTACTGGAAAGAAACAGGAGATTTGTCTGTGTGGAAAGGGATCGCTCAAGATGCATTGATTATGAATATCGACGACCTCCTTTGTGTGGGGGCGACAGAGAACATTCTGTTATCTTCTACCATTGGGAGAAATAAGCAGCGCATTCCCGGGGAGGTTTTAGCGGCCATTATCAACGGTACCGAAGAATTAATCGATGATCTTGCCAAACACGGCGTTTCTATTAAAAGTACAGGAGGTGAAACTGCAGATGTGGGGGATCTTGTACAAACCATTATTGTTGACTCTACGGTTGTGGCAAGAATGAAGCGTGATCAGGTGATCGATAATGCAAACATACAAGCAGGAGATGTGATCGTGGGATTAGCTTCCTTTGGGCAAGCGACTTATGAAAGCGAATACAATGGTGGAATGGGAAGTAACGGTTTAACCTCTGCCCGTCATGATGTATTTAATCATGCCGTTCGAGATAAATTCCCTGAAACTTTTGATGCGAGTGTACCAGCTGATTTAGTCTATTCAGGTTCTAAAAGCTTGACCGATAAAGTTGAAAATGCTCCTGTTGACGCAGGAAAATTAGTGTTGTCTCCTACAAGAACTTATGCGCCTATTATTCAAAGTATCTTTGAAAAAATCGAGCGAAAGAATATTCATGGCATGGTGCATTGTAGTGGAGGTGCCCAAACTAAGGTGTTGCACTTTATCGATCAATTGCATGTGATTAAGGACAATCTGTTTGCGACTCCGCCTTTGTTTGAGATGATTCAAGAAGAATCTGGAACAGATTGGAAAGAGATGTACGAGGTCTTTAATATGGGACATCGCATGGAGTTATATGTTCCTGCTCCACAGGCCGATGAAATTATCGCCATTAGTGAATCCTTTGGGGTTGCTGCACAAGTTGTAGGCCGTGTTGAAGCAGCCCAATCAAAGCAGTTAACCATTAACAGTCCTTACGGTAATTTCACCTATTAATTGTCTACCATTTTTTTGCTATAGAAGTAGTTCTTTTTTTGCTAAGTAGCTCTTTTTAAGCCTTTAATTCTTTTGAAGTTAGGTCTTCCTGTTTAGAGGAGTACAGATTTGTTTAGTATATTTATAAAAAAAAGAAAATGAAAAAGATGAGCAAGACCCTTGGGTCTAAAATTCTTTTGCTCGCTGCTATCGTTATTTTTCAGCAGTGTGGTAAAGGAGACGACGGAGGAGCAGACCCCTATGGTACCCCTAATACAGAACCAGCAGTTGTAACGATCACCGCTTCAAATTTCACGACAAATTTTATTGAAAACCCAGAAGAAGGGGCAACTATTGGAACCATTCAAGCTAGTGCAAGTTCTGGTTCCGTTCGTTTTTCAATTGTTTCTCAAAGTGAAAGCGGTGCAATTTCAATTAATGCTACAACGGGTCAAATTACCGTAGCAAGCGCAAGTCTTTTTGATTTTGAAACACTTACCGTCATTTCTGCAGTTGTGCGAGTGACTTCTGGAAGCGTTACCAAAGACGTCACTGCTACCATAAATATAGTTGATGCAGACGAAGGGGTAGCACTTACCCTTTGGGAAGGAGCTAATATGACCATTACAAAACCTAATGGTGCTGATTCTACACTGGAAGAAAATCAAGATAGAATTACAGAGAATGTATGGTTAACGAGAGGAAATCAAGGAGTACTTTATAATGCCGTTAATGAAGAGGCTGCAAACAATAATTCTAGCCCAGCGGGGACAGAGTGGGCGCAAGGGACTTTTGCAGATATAGCGTCTTTAAATTTCACTAATTTTCTTTCAGCTTGTCCGGGAAATAAACCCCCAAATGTGGTTGGAATTCCTTTGGTTCTTCACTTAATAGAAGATGATATTTATATCGAAATTACCATTACCTCCTGGGCGCGAGGAAAAGTAGGAGGGTTTACTTATCAGCGAACTACACTTTAAAATATGAAATATTTGTTTCTACTTTTTGTTCTCTTTTCTGCAGTGCTACAAGCTCAGAAATGGGAAGAAGATTTTGAAATGGCACAAGAAAAAGCTGTTTTGGAAGAGAAGAAACTATTGTTGGTTTTTTCTGGCTCTGACTGGTGTATCCCCTGTATACGGCTAGAGAAAGAAGTTTGGCAGGACGCTGTTTTTTTGGCGTACGCCAAAGAAAACCTTGTGCTATACAGGGCAGATTTTCCCAAACGTAAAAAGAATCAGTTGTCACAGGCATTAAAAGAAAAGCACGATAATTTAGCCGCTCAATATAACCCAAAGGGTTATTTTCCATGGGTAGTGGTTTTTGGAACGGACAAAGCGGTTAAGGGCACTTTTATTTATACAAAAAATCCCGTATCATACTATATTGAACAGATCAAATCTTTCTAGAATGAGACCTTTTTTTGCGGCATTTTTGACTTTCCTCTTTGCGCTAACTAGTGCAAAAGCTCAAGC
>JBDNAJ010000093.1:0-5333 GCA_039768455.1 Candidatus Arcticimaribacter sp. | reverse complement strand
GGGGAAGTATTCTGGGATTTAGAGGCGAGTTTTTTTAACGATAAAATACACGCAGCAGGACGTTTTATTCGATCCTATCAAGAAGAATGGAAATATTATAGACAGCATCCCAAAGCCTTTAATGACACCCCTTTTTTAGGAGAGAAAAACATTAAAGCGATTGGATTTAGCGGGAATATTGAGCAGGCGCAATATGTTCATGAATTTCTTCATCAATATAAAGATATAGCGGGCAGTGTTGCGGTAGTATTAGGAAATGAAAACTTATTGCTCCCCGTTTTATCATCATTGCCCGCAGATGTTTCTCAATGGAATGTTACCATGGGGTATGCGATAAATCAACTGCCTATAAGTGACTTTTTCAAGACTTTGATAGAGCTGCATGCTAATGCTTCAGCAGAAGGAATAGAAAGAAAAGCTACCCTGCAATTGTTGTCTTTCCCCCCTTTAAAAAAGCAACTGCATCAATCTGCTGAGATGAAATTAGCGATAGATGTCTTGCAGCAAAATTTTGATGTATGGGTAAGCCCAAAAGAAATAGCTCCCCTCACAGAAAGTAAATTTGGGAGCTTGATTTTTTCTTCGGTGGAAAAAAATGCTATGGTTTTATTAAATCAATTAATACAATTAGTCGATTTTTTTGAAGCAGATTTTTATCGACAAAAAGAACACTTTAGCTGTGCTGTCTTGGCTTTATTAAAGAAGGTTTGTTTACAGCTCAAAGTGCAAATAGAAGGGGCGACTTTCCCCATTGAAATCACAGCCTTGTCTTATTTATTTCAAGAAAGCCTTGCATTACAAACCCTTGATTTTAGTGGAGATCCCATAGAAGGGATCCAAATTATGGGAATGCTTGAAACAAGAGCCTTAGACTTTGATCATATTTTGATAACCAATGTTAATGAAGGCGTCTTGCCGGTAGGTAAAAACGATCAAAGTTTCTTCCCTTTTGCGATGAAGAAAAAATTTGGCTTGCCTACTTTTTTAGAGAACGATGCGATTTATACCTATCACTTTTATCGCTTATTGCAAAGGGCGAAAAACATCCACTTATTGTACAATTCTAAGAGCGAAGGTTTAAGTGCTGGGGAGAAAAGCAGGTTCATTCGTCAATTGAATTTTAGTAATCTTCCTCAACACAAATTTAGCGATCAACAATACGGTGGGAATGTCATTGCAATGAAGCCTCAAGAAGAATCTGTGGATAAAACCTCCCACATAATGGAAAAACTGAAGGAGCTTGCATCCCGTGGATTTTCTCCCACCTCCCTAGGAGCCTATCTTTATGATCCCATTTCGTTTTACAACAGTTATTTATTAGGTGTAAGGCCAGATACTTCAACTGAAAAAACAATCTCTAGTTTAGCAAGAGGAACAATTATTCACGATTGTTTAGAAGAGTTATACGGAGACAATATTGGAAAGCCCATGACCGTTGCGAATTATGAGAAAATGATTTCAGACTTGTCTGCTTCTTTATTATCTCATTACCAAAAAGTTTATCCGAAAATGCCTTCTCCTAGTGGAGAGAATTATTTGATTTTAAAAGCTTATGAGCGGAGTATAATGCAATTACTAACGCATGAAAAAATGCTTGTAAAACAGGGGAATGAAATTGTTGTTCTAGAATTAGAAAAAGAATTTAAAGTCCCGTTAAATCACTCTTCTTTTAATCATGAAGTAAATATTAAAGGGAAAATTGACCGTATAGATCAATTCAATGGTGTAACTCGATTAGTGGATTACAAAACAGGCGATGTTCTAAGCAGTAAATTAGCTTGGTTAAACTGGGAAGGTTTTGCGGGAGATTATAAGCGGCAACCTTTATTTCAATTATTGCTTTATGCCTGGGCATATGATTTCCCTACAGCGGTTGAAGTAGGGATTATTTCATTAAAAAAGCCAAAAGCATATTTGCTTCCTTTAATCAGAAAAGACTTGCCTAAAGGAACGAATGCTGCGATTGTAGATCAGCCGTTTAAAAAAGAAATTGAAGAATATTTAGCAAGCCTTATCCTTGAAATCTTTGATGAGAAAAAGTCTTTTGTATCTTTGGAGCAAGATGAGATTTGAATTGCCTTCTCTGTACTATATGATTTATGGCTGAAAAAAAGAAAAACCGTAATGAACTCAATTGGTTTATCCGACTATTTACTGTGGGAGACCGTTTCTCAATTCGGGATTTCTACGACCGTTTAAAAAAGGGTTTTGTCGAATTTTTGATTGTATTTTTTGGGGTATTAGTTTCCTTTTCTGTTGAGCAACAGGGTGAAAATTTTGACGATCGAGAAAAGAACATCGATAACTTAATGAATCTTCGTGATGAGTTAAAAGACATGCAAATCTACACTCAGGATTATATCGCTCAAAATGAATGGGTATCTGCCATGTACAGGGAACAATATAAAAGATGGGAACAGGACAATGATAGTATCTTTCTATTCTATGAAGAAGAGGATGATTTTTATTATGCGCCGATGGCTTTTTACACCAATCGAGACCCCTTTAATCCCCCTAGAGTCGTTTATGACGCGATTAAACTAGATGGTACTTTTCGTTTTTTAGGTTCAGAAATAGGGCGGTTAGTCAATGATAATTATGACGGAACCTTTCTCAAATACCTTATGATTAATTCTGATAAGGAAGAGAAAACGTATATCGAAGAATTTAACTATCGTTTAGCTCATCAATGGGTTTTTGATTTAGAGAGAATCGATGTTGAGGACAATGATTTTTGGGTAAAAAACAGACGCTATATTCAAAAAGACCGCTTTGTGAAATACAATCTCTTTAAGCGCTTAGAGCTTTGGCTTCAAATCAATGAGCAGTTAACGACATATGACGAGTTGCTGTCAAAGAATATAGCGGTGCTAGATTCTGTCATTCGAGAAGAAGAAAGTCAGTGGACCCTTATTTGGTGGTGGGGGGAGACACCAGATTGGCTACAAGCTTCCCCGAAATTAGAGACGGAGGAACCCCAGGACCAGGAACCGTTAACTGACCAGTAAAGTAAAGGTTGTCTACTTTTTTGCTTTTCAATTTAGGTCTTAAGAAGGCTGTTTGTAATAAGGTGTTCGCCATCCCGTAAGCATTTCCTTTATAAGAGTTGTATTGCTCCACAAAATCATTCACACAGAAAGATTCCGTAAAAAGAATACTCTCTCTAATCGTTTGGTCTGTTAGCGATTCTAATCGATCAATCACGATATCAAAATATTTTTTCCGCAATTCTTCTGTGTCTTCTAATCCTGGTGCAATCGGGATCAAAAGAAAACAAGCTTCTTTTCCTTCTGGTGCCATAGAGGCGTCTGTGATTGAAGGAAAATTGGCATAGAATAAAGGCTCTTTTGGCCATTTAGGTTGATCGTAAATGTCTGCGGCATGGGCATCAAAGTCAACATCAAAAAATAAAGTGTGATGAGAGACATTCTTTACTTTTTTGTCCATTCCTATAAAGAAGAGCAAAGAAGATGGCGCAAAAGTTTTCTTGTCCCAATAGGCTTCGCTGTAGGCTCTGTATTGTGGTTGTAATAAAGTTTCAGAGTGATGGTAGTCTGCACCGCTGATCACAACATCTGCGTTGTGTTTTTTGCCATTGGAGATAATCCCCACGGCTTTTTTATTTTCAACAAGAATTTCTTCTACGTTTTCATTGAGATGGAAAGTTACTCCCAGTTCTTTGGCGAGTTTAACCATCCCCTCAACTACACTGTACATCCCTTTGTCTGGGTGCCATGTCCCTAAGCCAAAATCTGCAAAGTTCATAAAGTTGTAAAATGCCGGAGTTTGGCTAGGTTTTGCCCCTAAGAATAAAACAGGGAATTGAAGAATTTGCGCTAAACGCGGATTGTTAAACTCTTTCATGACCTCTTTCTTGATGGTACTTAGAAAGTAGCCTACTTTTTTAATGGTAGCCGGAGTGACTAATTCAAGAGGAGAAATCCCTGGACGATAGACCAAGTCCTTGATGGCAATGTCATAATTGTCTGCGGCTTTTTTGATAAAACGCTTTAAGGGAACAGAACTCCCGGTTTCTTCCTCTTCAAAAGCAGCATAAATCTTTTCAAGACTATCCCCGATTTTGATCGATTCTTGATTGTCAAAATAGACTTCGTATCCTGGATCTAGTTTTTCGAGTTTGTAGTAGTCGGCAACTTTTTTCCCAAAGTCCCCAAAGTAGCTGTCAAAAACATCAGGCATCCAGTACCAAGATGGACCGATATCAAAGGTGAACCCGTCGCGTTTAAATTGACGTGCACGGCCACCGGGCATTTCGTTTTTTTCAAAGATTTCGACTTTGTGTCCTTCTTGAGCAAGATAAGACGCAACAGAAAGGGAGGAGAATCCAGACCCTACAACAATTATTTTTTTCATAGCATTGTAAAGATAAGCGATAATTCTAAATCACTTTAGGCTTTCCTTACATTTTGCGCTTGATTCGTTCTTTATAGATTTCTTCTACAAAGGCAGCACTGATCACCCCAGTCGGGATAGCGACTACTGCAATCCCCACAAGCGAGATTAAAGAGGCGAAAATCTTTCCCCCTACTGTTACTGGGTAAACATCTCCATAGCCCACAGTGGCAAGTGAAACAGTAGCCCACCAAACAGATTCTGTAATGCTTGAGAATTTTTCTGGCTGTGCTTCATTCTCTAAATAATAGATAGCAGAAGCCGAAAACAATATGGTAATAACAGAAAGGAATAAAGTAAAAGTTAATTCGCTTTTTACAGACATTAGCGCACGGGTAAAGACCTTAAGGGATTTACTCTTTCTTCCTACTTTAAAAATACGGGTCAATCTAAACAGACGTAAAATTCTAAAGAACCTTCCGTCGATCTTGACCAATTGATTCAAATAAAAGGGTAAAATAGAGATTAGATCGATTAAACCATAAAAACTAAATACATAGGCAAAAGCTCCTTTAGAGCCTTCTTTATAACTCGCATGAACAATGCGATAAATATATTCTGCACTAAATATAACGATAGAGATTATTTCAAAAACATAGAAAGAATCGCCATAAGTTTCTCGAATATTTACGTGAGACTCTAGTATCATTGCACCCACATTTAAGAAAATAAGGATGTAAATAAACTTGTCTATAAAAGCGTGTATCTTTTTAAGCTTCACCTGACTACTTTTTTAGTAAGTCTCTTCCAATAAAGATGCAAACTAGAATGGTGGTGATGATAACGATATTAGCAACAAAAGTAGTAGTCATAAAAAATTTATTTAGTGTTATAGCAAAAATAAGCAAATCTCATCAAAACCCACCTATTTCCATGGTATAGCTCATTTTTAATGTGATTTTTTTGATAAAAGCGTAATT
>JBDNAJ010000092.1:0-4781 GCA_039768455.1 Candidatus Arcticimaribacter sp. | reverse complement strand
TCTTCTTTAAGTTTTAACGCATTATACTCTTCATTCCAAATCGACCAACCTAAATACCGAAACTTATGATCCATACCGATCATGATGTTGTTTTCGTTAAAACTACCATAGAACAGCATCTCAATATCGTCGGCGGTATTATTTTGATCTTTTGAAAATAAAGTTTTTGAGACGTATTTATTGTCATCACTTTGTATAACCAAGCCTTTCTTATTTAGTTCCCAACAGTTATTAAAAAAATCTTTTTTGGTTTGACCCATTTGGAACCCAAGAAACAAGGAATCATTTCTTATGTTCTTATTTCGTTCTTGTCGGATAACTTTAGAATACTCTGCTTCACAAGCAAAAAGAAGAAGTGCAAAAAAAAGAAGTGTTATTTTATTCATCCTATTTAGAATTAAAAAGGAGGATGCAAATAAAGCATCCTCCTTTTTTTAATAATTACTAAAGATTTAATTAGTATTGAGAGTTTTGCGTCAAAGCTCCACTACTTCCATCAATAGCAGGCTGAGGAATCGGCATTACTGGGTGATCTCCAGAGGCATTAGCTCCTTTTTCCCACCATGCATCAGACCATTTTCCAAAACGAATTTGATCTTGACGACGTGTAGCTTCCATAAACATCTCTCTACCTCTTTCATGAAACAATTCTTCTAGATCTAAATCTGAAGCGGAATATCCACTTAAACCAGCTCGTTCTCTAATCGCATTTAATAATTCATGCGCTTGAAAACTTGAAGTTGCTCCTCGTAAGATCGCTTCTGCCTGAATTAAATACATCTCTGATAAGCGAACTAAAGGATAATCATTGTCCATATCTGGTCTTTGCAGACGTTTAAAGCTAAACTTGTGTAAACGTGTTCCACAATCTCTACAACCATTAGGTGCAAGTTCATTAATCGCAGGTTTGTAATTTACTACAGGACCTTGATCTGCACCTGTCCCTCTATCATCATATGCATAGTCAATGATTAGATCTCCTGTATTTGCTCCTTCATCTCCCCATTTACGCTGAGGACCTTCTAACAAGTTATTCTCTCTTCTTACATCGTTATCATCATAACTGTTATAGAAGTCTTCCAATGCAGCATACCCATTCCAAGGCTGATCTTGCAGTTCCCAAGTAGCCTGAGAAGCATAGGTTAAGCTCATTTGAGCAAAATTCATTCCACCAGCAGTAGCTTCATCGTATTCAACAGCCCAAATCAATTCACTACTTGCACCATTGGAGTTATTATCTGGTGCGAATATTTCTGCATAATTAGAATGTAAATTATAGCCAGAATTAGAGATGATGTATTCTGCAATATCATGTGCTTCTTGATACTTTCCAGTGCCTGTATACACCTCAGCATTTATATAAACCTTAGCCAACAAACCAAGTGCTGCATATCGATTTACACGATAAGCCACCTTGCTTGTAGAGAGGTCGGAACTAAAGGTTGCATTATCAAGATTGGCTAAATCTGCAACTGTAATTCCAAGGGCATCCAGAATTTCATCCTGAATTCGTGTAACACCTTCCGCTCTGGATAATTGAGCCGAAGCAACACCTCCTTCAGTAATATAACGAATTCGACCGTAAAGATCCAACAACCTCCAATGCAATAAGGCACGAATGATTTTTAATTCAGCAATTGCGTCAGCATTTCCAGCAGCCGATGCAATTGCGTTATTAATATCTCCTATGGCAGCATATTGCTGGTCCCAAGTCCCGTTGAGAGGTCCATTCCCCGGAGTATAGGTATGTTTGTGCATTTCTAACCAAATTCCTCCATCGAACCAGTCACCACCTTTTTGAGCAATTGCCATTTCATCGGACGAAACGGATTGTACAGAAAAATAACCACCATGGTTGGCGTTCCCAGCATTACGAAGCGCTATATAGGCTCCTACTGTCAAGTCATTCGCACCGCCAGAGGCACCACCTCCGCTAGATACTTTTGCTATATTAATTGGAGCTGTAACCTCTCCAATCAAATCTTCATCTAAATCGGTACAAGAAGCTGTTCCAAAAAGAACGCCAACTCCTAATATCAGATTATATATATATTTTCTTTTCATCTTTTAAAATTTTACGTTAAGTCCTAGTGTGAATGTTCTAGCAGAAAAATAATTGTATCTACGATCGATCCCAGGGGTTAAAGGGCTAGCTTGCTCAACTGGATCCAGTACATCTCCATTTGCAACAGAACCTCTGTCCTGAAGTGCTGGCTCAGGATCAACTCCTGTATAATCGGTAATGGTAAACAGGTTTTGTCCATTAAGTGAGGCACTTATCGCTTTAAAGTGTTTTGAATTGGAGACATCAAACTTATAGTTTATACTCAAGTTGTCCAGCTTAATGAAATCCGCTTTCTCTACATATAAGGAACTGAATTGTGCAGTTGTGATTTTATCGTCTGCATATTTCGTGTTCAACAGGTTGTAGGACGTTTGAGATGCAATTCGAGGTTCATAAAAGGCTCGGAATGTATTCACCAAACTGTGACCAAATGCACCTCTAAAAAATGCGTTTACTTCCCAGTCTCCAAAAGACAACTGATTGGTCCATCCGATTTCAAAGTCCGGAATTCCTTTTCCAAGTACTTGGAAATCTACTCCTTCGTTCAGACCAATTCCTTGGCTTGCTGCCTCTACAGTTCCGTCACCGTCCAAATCAACCATTATTGGGCTTCCATTCGCATCGACAGTTCCCGAATATACTGGACCCCAAATTTGTCCAATTGGTTCGCCTTCTTTTACAAGAATCACCGCTGTATCATTTTGACCAGGTGCCCCTAGATTACCTAATAATGTTCCAGTTTCTGCAATATCAGGTGTATATTCATCTAAGACACTATTGTAACTTGTAAAAACAAGTCCTGAATTATATTTGAAATCTGCGCTGTTCACAATGTCATAATTCAAATTCAATTCGATTCCTTGTGTAGTTACTTTTCCTATATTTTGATACTGTTCGCTTCGACCTGTATCATCAATAACTTGTTGGGGAGATCTTGTTCTTAAAATAAAATCTGTGATATTACGAGAATACAAATCTAAGGTCGCAGAGAGACGATCGGTAGCAAATTCAACACCAAAATTTGTTTCTGCTTTTTGTTCCCATTTTAAATCTTTATTTGGTGCAAGGTCGCCAACTAATGTAGAACCAAATCCACCATCACCCTGAGCATCTACATTATATTGCTGTTGAGACAATCCACTATCTCTAGGAGTAGCGCCTGTTTCTCCATAACCCAAGCGAACTTTTAATAAGTTCACATTATTCAATTGCAGATACTTATTTAAATCTACACCGGCACTGATTCCAGGAAACAAACCTCGCTTATTGTTTACACCAAACTTAGTGGACCCTTCCTCTCTGATAGATGCATTGATAAAAATAGCATCATCTATTGTTAAGTTTAAACGTCCAAAGAACGCAATGGTTCGCTCGTCTGGAGAGGCATTACTATTAGCATCAACTCGATTATCATCCACTAAATCTTGAGCTGATTCAATCTTATAGATCCATTCTATACTATCGTCTGGAAAACCTGACACAGGAAGGTAATAAGAAAAGAAATTTTCTTGTTGAAAAGAATATCCGCCAGTGAACGATAAGTCAACTGCACCAAAAGAATTATTGTAATTACCATAAACTTCATACAGTTTAAAATCCTTTTCCTCAGTATAGAGTCGAGCAGAACCTCTTCTTGTTGGGCTGGTTGCATTTCCTCTAAAATAAGATCGTGTGCTGTAGTATTCTTTATTGGTCAGCTTGGACTGCTGTTCTGCAACATTTAAATTCACATTAAAATTATCCGTTACCTTATAATTCAAGTTGACCCCGTAAGTAAATTCAGAACGTTTCCCAATATTGAAATTCTGATCTAAAATTGCTCTTGGGTTAAAACTATCGAATAGACCTTCTGTTTCAAAATATCCACCAAAAGTCTCTAAAGGTGCTGGGTAATTTACACGATCAGAATCTGCAGCAAAAATTGGAGCTGTAGGGTTATACAAAACAGCATAACGCAAAGCTTCTACAAAGGCAAAATCTGAATTTCTTTTTGTGTAGGAAGAAGTAACATCTACCTTAAGTTTATCATCAAACAAACGAGTTGTATAATTTAAACGTGAATTGAATGATTTAAACCCTGAAGTATCCAAAATTCCTTGGGCATCTCTAAAGTTTGCAGAAATTCTATAGGATGATTTATCGGTCGCTTCAGATAAGGAGATGTTGTGAATGTTGGTTACAGCAGAACGCGTAACTTCATCAATCCAATCTGTAGATGCTCCAATATTAGCACTTGACGGCCGAGCAGCAAATTCTGCTGGAGAAAAAACATCTACCTGATTGGCTATTGAAGCGATCGAAAGTTGACCGTTATACTCTACTAAGAGTTCATCTGTAGTACCTTTCTTTGTTTGCACGAGAAGTACCCCTGCAGAACCACGAGAACCGTAGATTGCAGCTGCAGATCCATCTTTCAATACATTGATCGATTCGATGTCACTAGGATCTAAATTTGCTAGCGATCCACCGATGATTCCGTCAATTACAACAAGAGGAGATGCGTTTGCACCTAATGTAGACAATCCTCTTAATCGAATGACAGCGTCATCGTTAGGGTTGCCACCTTTATTGTAAATACTTAAACCAGCTACTTTTCCTTGTAGCAATTGTGAAGCGTCATTAATCGTTCCTTTATTAAATTCTTCTTCTCCGACTACAGCAACAGCAGATGTGATTTCCTTTTTCTTTTGAGAACCATAACCTGTAACAACGACTT
>JBDNAJ010000091.1:0-3866 GCA_039768455.1 Candidatus Arcticimaribacter sp. | reverse complement strand
TCCTGCTAGACCTTCTATACCGGTAGAGTCAGAAGATGATGATCTTGCAGATGATTTAACAATTGAGGAAACAGATTTAGATAACTTTGATGCGTGGGATGCACCACCCCCACCTCCATCGGGTCCACAAGTAAAATTTATTCCATATGACAAGGCTCCTGTTCCATTGATGCCTATTAGGCCCGTATATCCAGATATTGCACAAGAGGCGGGGATTGAAGGTCAGGTGATTGTTCAGTGCTTTATTGATAAAAAAGGTAAAGTAACAGAAACTATTATTCTTAAAGGTATTCCAAACACAGGTTTAAACGAGTCGGCTATTGCAGCTCTTAGAAAAACACGATTTAGACCAGCAAAGCAGCGTGAAACTAAAGTGGGTGTGTGGATTACTATTCCAATTAACTTTACTCTACAAAATTAATCTAGAACAGATAGTGTGTTTAGCGTAGAGTCGCCAAAACCTATTTCAATTTTATCGCCAACTTTCAAGGGTCCAACCCCTTCAGGAGTCCCAGTAAATATTAAATCTCCCTCGATAAGAGGAATCTTGTTCGATAAAAAATTAATTTGCTCTGCAAAAGAAGATATCATCTGATTTGAGTTCCCCTTTTGTTTTTTTTCGTCGTTAAGGTTAAGCCAAAAATCTTCTTTGATTGGCTCGTTCGAAAACTCTGAAACAACAGCAGACCCCAAAAAAGATTTTGATAAAAGCCATGGGAGCTTATCTTCCTTGAGTTGATTTTGATAATTTCGTTTAGTTAAATCAATCCCCACAGTATACCCACCTATAAAAGACAGTGCGTCTTTAATTGATGTACTGATACCGCTTTTTCCCACTAACAACACAATTTCTACTTCATATTGAATATCTTTATTTTGAGATAAATAAATTTTGTTTGTTGTATTTAGCGCTGGAAGTGATTTTTGAAAAAAGAATGGTTCTTTTGGCTTGACATTATTTAACTCCTTAATGTGCTCACTATAATTACGTCCAATACAATAAATATTTCTTACTAAAACACTCTCACCATTATTTTTTTTAATATGATAATTTTTCAAAGTTAGCCTATTTTTTTTCAAAAAAGTTAGATACTTGTGCCTTAACAAACTCTCTATTTAGTCGAGCAATGTTGGTTTGTCCAATTTCTTTTGGACATTCTGCTGAACATGCCCCGGTGTTTGTACAAGCGCCAAAACCCTCTGCATCCATCGTTGCAACCATCTTATTTACTCTTTCTGTTTTCTCTTTTTGTCCTTGGGGAAGTAGGGCTAAATGAGATACTTTTGCTGAAGTGAATAGCATAGCTGAAGAATTTTTACAAGCTGCTACACAGGCCCCACAACCAATACATGCTGCCGAAAGAAATGCTTCGTCTGCGTTATTTTTATCAATTGAAATTTTATTAGCCTCGCTTGCTTCGCCAGTATCTACTGATACAAACCCTGCAGATGAAATAATACGATCAAAAGACTGTCTATCTACAGACAAGTCTTTAATCACACCAAACGATTTGGCTCTAAAAGGTTCTAGCAAAATATCATCTTCATCATTAAAAGATCTCATATGTAACTGACAAACAGTAGTAGCTTTTTGGGGACCATGGGGCCTCCCATTAATCATAAAGCCGCATGAACCACATATACCCTCTCTACAGTCATGGTCAAACGCCACTGGGTCTTGTTGCTCTTTAATGAGTTTGTTATTTAGAATGTCTAACATTTCTAAAAAGGAAATATTAGGATCGACATTCTCAAGACGATAGTCGTGAAGATTGCCTTCGTTTGTATTAGATTTTTGTCTCCAAATTTTTAAGTTAATATTCATTATTTATAGCTTCTTGTCTTCAATTTTACATTATTATACTTCAAATCTTCTTTGAATAGTTCGGGTTTTCCATTTTTATTATATCCCCAAGCAGCAACATATTTAAAGTCAGAGTCATTTCTTTCAGCTTCATTTTCTTTTGTTTGATATTCTTCTCTAAAATGCCCCCCACAAGATTCATTTCTATCTAAGGCGTCATAAGCCATTAGTTCTGCTAGCTCTATGAAATCTTTTAGCCTTAATGCTTTTTCCAGTTCTTGATTCATGTCTTTATCGCTTCCCGGTATAGAAACATTTTTCCAAAATTTTTCTTTTATTTTTGGGATAGAATTGATTGCGTTTTCTAACCCCTCTTTATTCCGAGCCATTCCCACTTTATCCCAAACAACTTTTCCAAGCTCTCTATGAACTTCGTCTACAACCAAATCTCCCTTTATGGACATAATATGTTCAATATCTTTTTCTGTTTCTTGGATTGCATCTACAAATTCTTTTTGTTCTGCTTTATGTCCCAATCCAGGTTTTTCTTTAGCTAGGTAGTCCATCACTGTGTGCGGCGCAACAAAATAACCATCTGCCAGCCCTTGCATTAATGCGCTAGCGCCTAAGCGATTGGCCCCATGATCTGAAAAATTACTTTCTCCGATAGAAAAAAGTCCAGGGATAGTTGTCATTAAGTTGTAGTCAACCCACAAACCTCCCATCGTATAGTGAACAGCTGGATATATTTTCATTGGCGTTTTATAGGGATTTTCATCGGTAATATTTTGATACATATCAAATAAGTTTCCATACTTTTCTTTGATATATTCTTCGCCTTTTTCTTCTATGGATTTTTTGAAATCAAGATAAACTGCGACGCCTGTATTCCCAACGCCCTGGCCATTGTCACAAACTTCTTTTGCTCTTCTACTAGCTACATCTCTGGGCACAAGATTCCCAAAAGCTGGATAAATTCTTTCTAAATAATAATCTCTTTCTTCTTCTGGAATATTAGACGCTTTTCTTGTATCGTTCTTTTTCTTCGGCACCCACACTCGTCCGTCGTTACGTAAACTTTCGCTCATTAATGTTAACTTAGACTGGAAATCATTCTTTACTGGAATGCATGTGGGGTGTATCTGAGTAAAGCTTGGGTTTGCAAATAAAGCTCCTTTTTTATGCGCTCTCCAATTGGCAGTAACGTTGCTGGCCATTGCATTTGTAGACAGATAATATACATTAGAGTATCCTCCTGTAGCTAAAATTACTACATCTGCAGAGTGTGCTTCAATTTTCCCGTTTAATAGATTTCTTGTTATGATTCCCTTAGCTTTTCCATCTATAGTGACAACATCTAACATGTCATGTCTTGAGTAAAACTTCACTTTTTTTGCATTTGTTTGTCTACTCAAAGCAGAGTATGCCCCCAAAAGGAGCTGTTGTCCTGTTTGGCCTCTAGCATAAAATGTACGAGAAACTTGAACCCCGCCAAATGATCGATTATCTAATAACCCTCCATACTCTCTGGCAAAAGGAACTCCCTGTGCAACGCATTGATCAATAATATTTACGCTTAACTCTGCTAGGCGATATACATTGTCTTCCCTAGATCTAAAATCTCCACCTTTAATTGTATCATAAAAAAGCCTCATAACGCTATCGCCATCTTTTTTATAATTTTTTGCTGCATTAATACCTCCTTGGGCGGCAATACTGTGTGCCCTTCTTGGAGATTCGTGATAAGAGAATGCGTGGATATTAAATCCTTTCTCTGCGAGTGTGGCAGCAGCAGAGGCCCCTGCTAATCCTGTGCCAACAATAATAACTTTATACTTATTTGCTTCTTCTGGACTTAGCTTATTAAGTGTTTTTTTATAATCTTCCCACTTTGTGTGCAGTTCTCCGTTCGGAACCTTAGAGTTTAGTTTAAAATCTTTCATAATTATATAACCCTCACAAGAAACCCAAACCATACTGGAATAGAAATAAATCCAAGTGGAATCCAAAACCAAAATATAATTGATAAGTTATTATATAGTTTTTCATACTCTGTTCCTAC
>JBDNAJ010000090.1:0-31314 GCA_039768455.1 Candidatus Arcticimaribacter sp. | reverse complement strand
CCCGATCAAAGCTATGGGTCACTTCTTCTAAGGAGGGAAAATCTTGCAGTAAGGCTTTTCTTAAAACACTAATAGCAAGACCAGCCGTTGTCTCAAAGCAAAGGGAAACCACCTTTTTATTGATCCATAAAATATTAGTAGGCATCAACAGCAATGTTTTTTTGTGTTAAGGTCTTGACCAAATACGGAAGGTTCTTCTGCACATTTTTAGCATCGCCATGCAAGCAAATGGTATTGACTTTTAAGGGAATCTTTTCTCCTTCTAATCCGGTCACTTCCGCTTGTTGGATGATCTCCAGTACTTGTTGGGTGATTTGTTCTTTTTGGGTAAAAGTCGCTAAGGGATTATTACGTGGAACTAAAGCTCCGCTTGGCTGATATGCCCTATCCCCAAAACCTTCTAAAACGGGAATAAGACCTGCGGCTTTAGCTGCAGTCGCCAGTGCACTTTTAGGGGCGCAGTAAACTTTTATTTTGGGCTTATATGCCGCAAATACTTCTACGACAGCCATAGCCTTTTCCTCATTCTCAAAAAGGTCGTTGTATAAAGCTCCATGGGGTTTGATATGGTTAACGGTTGGACATAAACCAAAAAACAAATCCAATTGCTCCCGCAATGCATCTTGCAATTGATTCAAGGGAAGATCCATAGATTTTCGGCCAAAGTTTTGCGGGTCGGGATAGGCGGGATGTGCGCCGGTTTTGACTTTATTTTGTACTGCTAAAGCTAAGGTGGCGGCGATTGTTTTGGCATTGCCATAATGCCCCCCACAAGCAATCGAACAAGAGGAAATAAAAGGCATTAGAGCGGCATCGTTTCCCGTTCCTTCGCCTACATCACAATTGAGATCTATTTTTTGCATCAAAATATTAAGCCTAAACTTTTAATTCCTAAAAAGATAAAAAAGAGTTCGATGAAAATAAAACAGCTGTTCTGCAATTTTGAGGGAGTAGCTCCGCGCATAAGCTGGCTGTTATTCACCATGAATAACAGCAGCAAGCCGATGACGGGCAACAAAATCCCATTGGCGATTTGTGCAAAACGGATGATATCAATGGGGACAATTCCCGTGGTCGTAAAATAAACCCCTACTGCTAAAACCGCAAAGGCGGTGATGCGATAGCCCCAGCCGTCTTTTGGCATGCCAAAGCATTCTGAGACCACAAAAGCAGCCGCCATTGGCGCCGTTAAAGCTGAAGTTAAGCCGGCGGCAAAAAAACCAAACTGCATTAATAGAGGCGCAACAGTTCCATAGAGGGGTTCAAGCGCTTTCCCCAAGTCAAGGGCATTTTTAACCGCTGTACCTTCTAAGGCAGCGGCAGAAATGATAATACATAAGGAGATGATTCCCCCCAGCCCTATAGCGACTAAAGTGTCTTTTTTAATCGCAGCGAAAGGCACATTTGGCGATTGCGCCACTAGCGCGGCATGTAAAAATAAATTATAAGGCACTACTGTGGTTCCCAATAAGCCAACGATGGTTAAAATCTCCTCTGTTTTAAATGAAGGAACGAACAAGCCTTGCAGCAATAAGCCTAAATCGGGTTTGGTCATGATGGCGGTCAATAAAAAAGAAGCACTCATTAAGACCACTATGGCGATCAAACTGTTTTTTAAAAAGCGAAAACTCCCGACTACCAACAAACCTCCTACCCCCAATCCTAAAAGCAACGGAAACCAATCTAGGCTACCGCCAAAGGTGAGCGTCTCCATAGAAAGAATTCCCTTTAAACCGATTAAAGCTCCCGACAGATTCCCCGCTTCATAAGCGGCATTCCCAATCAATATCGCCCCGATCAACAACAGCCCTAACAATAGTTTAATGACAGGATGATTACTCTGCTCGAGGCTACTCTGCGCTAATCCTTTTCGAGTAGTCCAAGCGATTCGCGCCGCAGTGTTTTGGATAAAAATCGTGATGATAACCGACAACAGCATGGCCCACAATAAACTAAACCCATGCGTCACCCCCGCTAAAATACAGAGGGTAATGGTTCCAGGACCGATAAAGGCAGCGGTAATCAAAGCAGCTGGGCCTATGGAAATTCGCATACACTAATTTTTAAGGAAGATAAGCAATTTAGCCCATCTAGGCTTTGCAAGCCAAAAGGGGATTACTCCAATCGCTTAATCATAAAGAGCAGATGCAATCCTAATTCTTCGTCTGAATTCAGGTCGAAAAATAAAGTGTACTAGAGATAAGATTTTAAGGTGGCGACCATTTCTTTGTTCCCACAAAAGAAAGGAACGCGTTGGTGTAAGGTGTTGGGGTCAATTTCCATAATCCTTTGGTCCATACTAATGGCTTCTCCCCCGGCCTGTTCGACAATAAATGCCACGGGATTACATTCGTATAAGAGTCTTAATTTTCCTAGTGGAGATTTCGCGTTTGCAGGATATAAATACAATCCACCTTTTAACATATTGCGGTGTATGTCAGAAACCATCGACCCGATATAACGTGTGGTATATTTTGGATCTTCCGCTTTGCGGTTTTTTAAAAAATCTTTTATGCTCTCTGGGAAGGTGGCAAAATTCGCTTCGTTAATGGAATAGATATGCCCTTCGGGCGGAAGCGTAATATCAGGATGCGACAAATAAAAAGTCCCAATGGCAGGATTAAGGGTAAAACCATTCACCCCATTCCCGGTGGTATAAACAAAAAGGGTCGAAGTGCCATAGAGGATATAGCCCGCCGCAACTTGTTCAGTGCCTTTTTGAAGAAAGTCTTCCTGAGTAACAGGACCCCCAGAAGGAGAAACGCGTTTGTAAATAGAGAAAATAGTCCCTAAAGAAACATTCACATCGATATTAGAAGACCCATCAAGCGGATCGATTAAAACGATGTATTTGCTTTCTGGATTTTCAGTACTGTTGTGCACTTCGATAAAATCATCTGCTTCTTCACTGGCAATACCACAAACAATTTTTCTATTGGTTAAAGCCCCAATAAAGGTTTCGTGTGCATAAACATCTAATTTTTGTTGGCTTTCGCCTTGTGCATTAGTCACACCATTCGCCCCAATAATATCAATTAGTCCAGCTTTATTGACTTTGTGACTCACCACTTTTGCCGCTAAACGCAGGGCGTGTATTACTTTACTAAATTCTCCTGTACTGGCGGGGTGTTTTTGCTGACTGGCGATGAGGAATTCTCCTAGAGTGTGCATAGACTAATTAGAATGGATGCTGCAAAAATAAGCCTTTTTAAAAACTAAGTGCTTGTTTTTCTACCTAATCTCTCTCACCCCATCCACCCCTCTCGGTCCAGGCTGCGGTATTGGATGGCTTCGGCGATATGGTCTGTTTGGAGGGTGGTGGCTTGGGCGAGATCGGCGATGGTTCGTGCTACTTTCAGGATACGGTCATAGGCGCGTGCAGATAGCCCTAATTTGTCCATGGCAGTTTTGATCAAGGCTTTGGCTGGGGCCTCCAATTCACAATACGTTCTTAACTGTTTAGGCGTCATTTGCGCATTATAATGAATGCTTTTAAAATCTTTAAAGCGATCTACTTGAATTTTCCTCGCCGCTGTTACCCTCTCTCTAATGGGTTGTGAGGCTTCGCCTAAAGGCTTTTTCGCTAAATCCTCAAAAGGCACAGGTTCCACCTCTATATGTAAATCAATACGATCGAGCAAAGGCCCAGAGATCTTACTCAAATACCGTTGGGTTTCCACTGGCGTAGTCGTCCCGCAATTAAAATAACCAGAGGGACTGGGATTCATACTCGCCACCAACATAAAAGAACTAGGATAAGTCACAGTAAACTTAGCCCTAGAGATGGTCACTTCACGGTCTTCCAGCGGTTGCCGCATGACTTCTAAAACAGAGCGCTTAAATTCGGGTAATTCGTCTAGAAATAGCACGCCATTATGTGCCAAAGAGATTTCCCCCGGTTGGGGATAAGTCCCCCCGCCTACTAAGGCGACATCAGAGATGGTATGATGAGGAGAACGAAACGGCCGTTGATGCACCAAACCTCTCTCCTTTACCCGCCCTAAAACAGAATGGATCTTAGTGGTTTCAAGGGCTTCGCCCAAAGTCATGGGCGGTAAGATGGAGGGTAGTCGCTTAGCCAACATCGTCTTCCCAGCGCCCGGCGGGCCAATCAAGATGATATTATGTCCCCCAGCGGCGGCAATTTCCATGCACCGCTTGATGGTTTCTTGTCCTTTAACATCGGCAAAGTCAAGCGCAGCAAATTTGTCCTGCTGCGCAAAAAGTTTTCGGGCATCGATAGTTAAGGGAGTTAAACTTTGCTTGCCTTCAAAAAAATCCATTACCTCTTTTAAATGGGTAATCCCGTATACCGCTATTCCTTTAACAATGGCGGCTTCTGCTGCATTTTCTTGGGGCAGAATAAAGCCTTTAAAACCGTCTTTTAAGGCTTGGATCGCAATGGGAAGTGCTCCCTTGATGGGGCGTATCGCTCCGTCTAAAGCAATCTCTCCCATAATAATATAATCCCCTATAGTGGGCGCTTCGATTTGCTTTGATGCAGTAAGAATCCCTAAAGCAATGGGCAAATCATAGGCCGAACCCTCTTTGCGTAAATCTGCTGGGGCCATATTGATGGTGATTTTCTTCCCCGGAAGTTTATAGCCTATGTTCTGCAATGCTGCAGCAATGCGGTAGTTACTTTCCTTAATGGCGTTGTCTGGAAGCCCGACCAAATGGTAGCCTATTCCTTGATCGATATTTACCTCAATGGTAATTAAATGGGCATCTACCCCAAAGACAGCACTGCCGTTGACTTGTATTAACATAAGTAGGTTTTTAATTCACTTAAATATACAAAACGTGAATAAAGAGGAGGATGTATAGGAATAAAAAATAGGCAGTTTTCATATAATCAGCATTTTAAGTATATTAGAACATCCTAATCTTACCAAATATGAAAACCTTATTTCTATGGGTTGTCTTATGTACAGCGACCCCCTTACTCTCGCAAACTAAGCTATCGTATACCTATAGCGTTGCCATTGCAAACAGTCAGGAAAACCGCGAAATTATTCAAGAAAATTTTGGCGTAGCCAAAAAACACAAAAACACCTATGTCTGGGAAAAATATGGTCCCGGTTATCACTACAAAATCCGGCTTAAACCACGAAAAGTCATCATCCGCTATACAGGAAAGGCGAAACAAATGGAGCGAAAAATAAAAGCCTTGCGCAAAAAAATCCTGCACTAATTGTTGTCCAAAGCTGTTGTTAGCCAATCCAAATAGGTCTTCGCATCGGTGTATTGGATGGGTGCATTGAGTAAAGTCCCTTCTGCTTGCATCAACACATAAAACGGTTGGGAGGCAGAATTAAAATTCAAACTCTGAAAAGTCGCCCATTGCTCTCCTATGGTATTGATTTTCCTAAGGCGGCCATCGGGATATTGGAAGTTAAACTGTTGCGCTATTGGCAATGCAGTTCGATCATCAACATAAAGGGAAATGAGTACAAGCTCCTCATTTAACAATTTGAAGATTGCGGGTTGTGACCAAACATTTTCTTCCACTTTACGACAATTCACGCAGGCCCAACCCGTAAAATCTAAAAGAATGGGTTTGTTTTGTAAACGCGCTGCTGCAAGACCTTTTTCAAAATCTTTATAACAGTCTAGGCCCAGCGGACAATCATTCTCTTTTTCATAAATACTGTAAAAGGCAGGGGGCGGGAAACCACTCAGCAGTTTTAAAGTATTCTCCTTAGAAACCAAGCCCACAAACAAATAGGCGGTTAATATAAGGGAAAGCCCAGCAAGTGCATAACGGCTTTTAGATAAGGGGCCTTTGACATCATGTGGAAAACGGAAAATCCCAAAGAGATAGAGCGTGAGACCAAAGGCCAAAAAGGTCCATATCCCAATAAATACCTCTCGTTTTAACAAGCCCCAATGGGAAACTAAATCGGCATTGGACAAGAATTTTAAGGCGAGGGCAAGCTCTAAGAAGCCTAAGATCACCTTGATGGTCGTCATCCACCCACCAGACTTTGGCAGGGCATTGAGTGCGTTAGGGAAGAGGGCAAAAAGCGCAAATGGCAAAGCCAAAGCAAAACCAAAACCAGTCATCCCAGCAGTGAGTTGCATCGCGCCGCCTTCTGCCGTTAATGAGCCGGCAAGCAAACTTCCCAGAATAGGCCCGGTACAAGAAAAAGAAACAATGGCAAGCGTTAGTGCCATAAAAAAGATCCCGATGATCCCGTTGCGATTCGAACCTTCATCTGTGGCACTACCCCAGCTCGAAGGCAAGGTTAATTCATAGTATCCAAAAAAGGAAAATGCAAAAAACACAAACACCCCAAAGAAGACTAAATTCAGTGGAACATTGGTCGAGATGGTATTGAGAATTTCAGGATTCAAAGAATCCAAAAAGTGAAAAGGCAAGCTTAGCAAAACATAAATCACCACAATAAAAAAGCCATACAACAGGGCGTTTAAAATCCCCTGTCGCAAACTATTCCCTTGTTTTAAGAAAAAAGAAACCGTTAAGGGAATCATAGGGAAGACACAAGGAGTCAACAACGCAATTAAGCCCCCTAAAAACCCTAAAAGAAAGAGGTTTAAAAAAGGAGAAGTATCATCCGTTGAATCAATACTAGAGGTAAGATATGCTTTGTTCTTTAAAGACAAAGTCAAGGCTTTTGAGCGGGCGATATCTGCAGCGGTTAATTCAACTTTGGCCACTGTGGCCTCGCTCCCATCCAGCATAATTTGAAAGGGCTCTGTTCTAAAAATACAGACCCGATCGTCACAGGCTTGATAATTGATTTCTCCGCTAATTTGCTTGGCATTAGGGTCTGATAAGGTAAAGCGCTGAGTGAATTGTGCTTCATTGTCAAAGAAGGGTAAATCAATTTGAAAAATCTCGTCAAAGGCACGTTTTGGGGTTCCAGAAGTGGTCTTCCCCGCAAGCTGGATTTGTAGCGAATCAAAGACAAAAGTGAATTCGGTGGGTAGCGGTCCATCTTCAAATTCTTCTAAAGAATACAAATGCCATTGCTCTGCAATAGCGGCATTAAATTGAAGTGCCACGACATCTTTTGAAATTTGCTCAACAGAGCTTGTCCATATTACGGGTTCGTCTTCGGTTTGTGCCACTGCCATTAAGGGCAGGGAAGCCAAAATAAATAAGATTAACTTTTTCAATCGCATACAATTCTAAGCGGGTTTTGGGTTTCAGGATTAGCAGCAAAGCGGGCGTCAACACGATGACCAATTACCCAGACAATTTCACCTTCTGAACACAACAACCACTGCTGTTCTTTTTCTAGCAAGGAATATTTTTGGTCTTTAAAAAACTTACTCAGCTTTTTCTTTCCCTTCATTCCCACTGGGTAAAAATAATCTCCTTCTTCATATTTACGAAGGATTAAGGGATATTTTAACGCTTCAGTTGCTAAAATCGCCGAGTGTGTATTTTCTATCACATCCTCCCCTATTTTAAGCTTTATCGGAAAACTTAAATCTTCTACAGGAGTCCAATGGTAGATTTCTTTGCCTTCCGCTTGCGCTACAGGCGAAAGCAAAAGAACACCCCTGTCTTTTAACAAGCGATGGGTGGCAGAAAACAATTGCTTTCCGCTTTGCGCATTTAAAAGCGCATTGAGGTCAGGAAAATGAGTGAAACCATAAGGAGAAAACAAGGCGTGTAAATAGTATGCTAAGGGCTTTAATGCTTTTAATGCTTCTATGGAAATGACCACATGATCTTCTTTTGTAATAAAGTATTCGGCTTTAAATTGATCGCATTGAACCGCGAGGGCTTCTTCTGCCCAGCGCAATTGCTGCTGACTTTTTTCTAGCTGTTCGATAAGATTAGGCTGTATTGCCTTCCACTTTGGAATCAATTGATGACGCAGTTGATTTCTCAAATAGTCTTCTTCTGCATTAGAGGCATCCTCTCGCCAAGAAATTTTATTCTCTTTGGCGTAAGCCATAATAGCCTCTTTTGAAACCGACAACAAAGGTCGCAAAATGAGCTGATCAGGGATTCCGCTCAATCCCTTGATCCCACTTCCTCTCCCTAAATTGATGAGAAAAGTTTCTAATTGATCATCTAAATGATGTGCGGAGAGCAGGTGGGTAAATCCGTGTGCTTTCTTTAAAGTATCAAACCATTGATAGCGCAATTCTCTCGCTGCCATTTGGGTTGAAATCCCCTTTGCTTTGGCGTAATCTTTTGTCTTAAATGATTGTTCAAAATATTGTAATTCATGTGCAGTGCAATAGTCTGAAACAAAGGCCGCATCCCCGTCACTAGCTGCATCTCGCAATAAAAAGTTACAATGAGCAACTGCGATAGAATAGTTTGATTTTTGCAAAAGAAAAAGCAAAACCATGCTGTCTACTCCCCCACTACAGGCGAGTAAAAGCTTAGGCTTTTCAACTTGGTTGAGTTGTCTTTCTAATTGCTTTTGTACGATTTCAAACACATGGTAAAGATAATGTTTTAAAAAAGTATTTTAAACGAAGAATTAGCAAGGGATTTGCTAAAACCAAAAAAAACCCGCATTTTTGCACTGTATTATGAAAACAGAGATCAACATTAGTTTTACGTTTCCACGTCGCCCGCGCAGCCGTCGCCCCTTGGGGGTCTAATACATTTATGGAACTTAGGTGAGTCCGGTTCCGATATCAATCTACCTATTTACTATTTTAAATTTAACTCAAAACATTTCCTATGGAAATTGTCATCGCGGGTCCAGAACACATACATTTTGCAAAAACCATCAGTCTTACGATAGAAGAATCGGCTAAAGACCGAGGGACAGGTATTGCTAGAAGAAGCCCAGAATACATCATGGAAAAGATGCAAAACAAGAATGCAGCCATCGCCTTTGAAGGAGATGAATTCGCTGGATTTTGCTATATCGAAGTATGGGGGCATGGAAAATATGTCGCTCACTCTGGATTAATTGTCGCTCCCGCTTTTCGTGGTCAAGGCTTAGCCAAACGTATCAAAAAGCGCGTTTTTGATCTTTCTCTTGAAAAGTTCCCAGGAGCAAAAATCTTTGGGATCACCACCGGTCAAGCGGTTATGAAAATCAATTATGAATTGGGCTATAAACCGGTTCACTTTTCTGAATTAACCGATGATCCAGAATTCTGGAAAGGCTGTCAGACTTGTAAAAACTTTGATGTTCTTACCAGAACAGAACGCAAACTGTGCTTGTGCACCGGAATGCTACACGATCCAAACGAACAAAAAGAAACTCCCTCTAAAACAAGTCGTTTTTTGAGTGGTTTATTTAAAAAGAATAAAAAATGAAAAAACTTGTCCTTGCTTATAGCGGTGGCCTAGACACCTCTTACTGTTTAAAAACCCTTTCTCAAGAAGGCTATGAAGTTCATGCAGTTAGTGTGAATACAGGAGGGTTTTCTGCAGAAGAAATTGCTACCCAAGAAAAAAACGCTTACGCCATGGGAGCGAGCACTTATCGCTCTATCGATGCGTTACAGTCCTTTTACGACAAAATTGTCAAGTATTTAATCTTTGGGAATGTGTTAAAAAACAACACCTACCCCCTTTCAGTTAGTGCTGAACGCATTGTACAAGCCATTGAAATCATTGAATATGCGAAAAGCATCGATGCACAATACATCGCTCACGGTAGTACGGGAGCGGGAAATGACCAAGTGCGTTTTGATTTAATTTTCCAAGTCCTTGCGCCATCTATTGAAATCATTACCCCTATTCGTGACAAGCAATTATCGCGCGAAGCAGAGATTGACTATTTAAAAAGTCAAGGGATTAACCTCTCTTGGGAAAAAGCACAATACTCCATCAATCAAGGTTTATGGGGAACAAGTGTAGGCGGAAGTGAAACCCTTACCTCTCATCAATCGCTTCCTGACAGCGCTTATCCAAGTCCGTTAAAAGAAAGTACGCCAAAGAAAATTATCTTGAGCTTTAAAGCTGGTGAACTAGTTGCTCTCAATGGAAAAAGTGACGATGCGGTGAGTTTAATTCAACAGTTACAAGCCATTGCAAAAGACTATGCAATAGGCCGAGATATTCATGTGGGAGATACCATTATCGGGATTAAAGGGCGTGTAGGTTTTGAAGCTGCTGCTCCAATGATCATCCTTAAAGCACACCACTTACTAGAAAAGCACACTCAGACTAAGTGGCAACAATTTCAAAAAGAACAGATGGCCAACTTCTATGGTATGCAGTTACACGAAGGGAACTACCTCGATGCTGTAATGCGCGATATTGAAGCCTTTCTTGAAAGCAGTCAAAAAACGGTAAATGGAGATGTTTATGTCACCCTTCACCCGCACCGTTTTGAATTAGAGGGAGTAGATTCTCCGAATGATTTGATGAACGCATCCTTTGGGAGTTATGGTGAGATGAACAAAGGCTGGACGGCAGATGAGGCCAAAGGCTTTATCAAAATCACGGCCAATGCGCATAAAATTTATGGATCTGTAAACAACGATAAGAAATGAAAACAGTAGGCATCATAGGCGGTTCTGGTTATACCGGCGGAGAGTTAATGCGACTTGTGATTAATCACCCCGCCCTAAGCCTTGACTTTGTGTACAGCAGTACCCGTCCGGGCACCCCCATTAGCGATACTCACCAAGACCTTTTAGGGCAGGTTGAGCTTGCCTTTACCGATCAGGTAAATGCAGAAGTCGATGTATTGTTTTTGTGTTTGGGACATGGAAACTCTTCGGCCTTTTTAGAACAACATACTTTTTCAAATAACACCTTGATCATTGATTTAAGCAATGATTTTCGTTTGAATAATGATGCGCACTTCGGCGGAAGGGAATTTATCTATGGTCTGCCAGAAATCAATCGTTCAGCCATTGAAAAAGCGACTGCAATCGCGAACCCAGGTTGTTTTGCTACTGCGATACAGTTGGCTTTACTCCCTTTGGCGAATGCCAAAAAAATTAAAGATACCGTGCATGTCAATGCCATTACAGGATCTACAGGTGCTGGAGTGGGGCTTTCTGCCACCAGTCATTTTAGCTGGAGAAACAATAACATTTCGTGGTATAAACCTTTTACGCATCAACATTTAGGAGAGATTGGTGAAACCTTAACACATGCGCAAGGAGAGGACACTGAGGTGTTATTCTTACCGCAGCGCGGAGATTTTACGAGAGGGATTTTTGCCACCGCCTATACCGCATTTGACGGGTCGCTAGAAGAAGCCTATGCCTTATATGAAGCTTTTTATCAAGATGCGCCTTTTACCCAGGTGTCTAGAAAAGAGGTTCACTTAAAGTTAGTCGTCAACTCTAACCAATGCTTTTTGCATTTACACAAACACAAAAATCAATTATTAATCACTTCTGTGATCGATAATTTAATCAAAGGAGCTTCTGGGCAAGCCATTCAAAACCTCAACCTAATGATGGGATGGGAAGAAAACCTAGGACTTCAATTAAAAACTTCCATATTTTAAGCATATGAAAATAGCCATCATCGGAACTGGAAATTTAGGCCTTAGCATCGCTAAAGGGCTAATTGTAAACAACAGTATTACAACGCTTTATTTAACAAAACGCAACCCAGATAGTCTGGCAGATTGGAATAAATCCAAACAGGTTACAGTAACCGCAGATAATAGAGAGGCAGTTCGCAATTCTGATATTTTAATCTTTGCGGTTCAACCCAGTCAAATGGAAGCCATTTTAGAAGAAGTAAAAGATTTATTGTCAGAAAACCACGTGATAATTTCTACTATCACTGGATTTAAAATTGCCCGTATCGAAGCGATTCTAGGAACAGATGTTCCGATTATTCGCTCTATGCCAAACACGGCTATCTCTGTAGGGAAATCAATGACTTGCCTCTGTAGCAATGAAGTGGGGCAAAAACGCATTGATATTGCTTCGGCGATCTTTAATGGCGTGGGAACTTCGATCAAAATCGAAGAAGAACATATGCAAGCCGCTACTGTAATTTGTGCCAGCGGAATTGCCTTCTGGATGCGATTGATTCGCGCCACAACACAAGGCGGAGTCCAACTGGGCTTTGATGCAGAAGAAGCCATGAAGATGTCTATGCAAACTGCTTTAGGTGCTGCAAGTCTTTTAATTGAAACAGATACTCACCCAGAACAAGAAATCGATAAAGTAACTACGCCTAGAGGGTGTACCATAACAGGATTAAACGAGATGGAGCACCAAGGATTAAGCTCGTCTTTGATCCAAGGTTTAGTCGCTTCATTTAATAAAATCAACGAAATCTCAAAACAGTAATATGAAACTTTTTGATGTTTACCCTCTTTATGATGTTACCCCAGTTCGTGCAAAAGACGTTTATGTCTATGACGAAAATGGAACAGAATACCTTGATCTCTATGGAGGTCATGCGGTGATTTCTATCGGTCATGGCCATGATCGTTATTTAGAACGTCTCACCCAACAGATGCATCAAATCGGTTTTTATTCTAATGCGGTTCAAAACCCGCTACAACAAGAATTAGCGAATGCCATAGGGGAACACTCTTGCTGCCATGACTATCAATTATTCTTGTGTAGTTCTGGAGCAGAAGCGAATGAAAACGCCCTTAAACTCGCCTCTTTTGTCACCGGAAAAAAACGCGTGATCGCCTTTCACAATGCCTTTCACGGAAGAACTTCGGCGGCAGTAGCAGCCACAGATAACGCCAATATCAATGCGCCATTAAACCAGCAGCAAGAAGTAACCTTCTTACCCTTTAACGACGAAAAGGCACTGGAAAAAGAACTCCAAAAAGGCGATGTTTGTGCCGTGATTTTTGAAGCCATTCAAGGTGTGGGTGGACTTGACGAGCCCAGTGAAGACTTTGTCTATGCCATGGATCGTTTATGTAAGGCATACAACACTTGTTTAATCGCAGATGAAGTTCAAGCAGGCTTTAGTAGAACTGGAACCTTTTTTGGTTATCAGAAATACCTGATCGAACCACATATCATCACCATGGCCAAAGGGATGGGGAATGGTTTCCCTGTAGGGGGAATTTTAGTGCATCCTTCTATCGAGGCAAAATACGGAATGCTGGGAACCACTTTTGGTGGGAACCACCTCGCCTGCTCTGCTTCTTTAGCAGTATTAGATGTTCTGAAAGATCAAGACTTGCAAAAACACGCTAAAGACTTAGGGGAATACTTTATTCAGCAAGCGCAAAATATTGCTGGCGTAAAGAAAATCAAAGGTCGAGGACTCATGCTAGGCCTAGAGTTTGACTTTGAAGTTGGAGCGTTAAGAAAAGAATTAATCTATCAGCATCACATTTTTACAGGCGGTAGTAGCAACAAAAAACTATTGCGTATCCTTCCCCCTTTAACGGTGCAGAAAAAACATATTGACTTCTTCTTTCAAAAGCTAGAAGAAGCACTTAATACGGTACAAGCATGAAACATTTTATCTCATTAAAGGATTTACCCAACTTTCAAGAAGCGGTCAATTTAGCTAAATCGCTCAAACAAAATCCTTATGAATTTGAAGCCCAAGGAAAACGTAAGACCTTAGGGTTATTGTTCTTTAACCCTAGTTTACGTACCCGTTTAAGCACCCAAAAGGCAGCGCAACAGTTGGGTTTTTCTACCATGGTCATGAACTTCTCTAACGAAGCCTGGGCCCTAGAATTTGAAGATGGAACACAAATGCGTGGCATTCGCTCTGAACATGTACGTGAAGCGGCTGCGGTGGTTTCGCAATATTGCGATATGGTGGCCATTCGCGCCTTTGCCTCTTTGACCGATAAAGAACAAGACGAGGCAGAAATTGTTTTGAATAGCTTCGCCAAATATGCCGACATTCCCGTCATCAATATGGAAAGTGCCATAGGGCACCCACTTCAAGCACTGGCTGATGCACTGACTTTAGAAGAACACAAAACTTCGCATCGACCTAAAGTTGTCTTGACATGGGCACCTCACCCAAAGGCCTTACCCCATGCTGTAGGAAATTCTTTTACTCAAATGATGGAATTTCAAGACGCCGATTATGTCATCACTAACCCAGAGGGTTATGACCTAGATAAAAATATCACCAAAGGCATTCCTGTTATCCACAACCAAGAAGAAGCCTTAAAAGATGCTGATTTTGTCTATGCAAAGAACTGGTGTTCTTACAGTCAATACGGGCAAATCTTGCGTACAGACGATGCATGGACACTCACAGAAGAAAAAATGGCCTTGACCAATAGTGCGAAATTTATGCATTGTCTGCCCATTAGACGAAACATTGTCGCTAGAGATGGGGTTTTAGACTCGGCTAATTCTTTAGTGATTGAACAAGCAAACAATAGAACCTTTGCCGCACAGGCCGTGTTAAAAACCTTACTGGATCATGCCTAAACTGAATATTGTCAAAATAGGCGGTGCCATTATTGAAGAGGAAGCTAAACTCCTTCCTTTTCTACAAGATTTTGCAGCCCTTGAGGGACCAAAGATTTTGGTACATGGTGGTGGAAAGAAAGCTACTGCTTGGGCAGAAAAATTAGGCATTCCCGTTCAAATGAAAGATGGTCGCAGGGTGACAGATGCCGCTACCCTTGAACTAATCACCGGACTATACGCAGGCCAAGTCAATAAAAACATTGTCGCCCATCTACAAGGGATGGACTGTAACGCTTTAGGGCTTTCTGGCGCAGACGCCAATGCCATTCAAGCTGTAAAACGCCCTGTAAAAGCCATTGACTATGGTTTTGTGGGAGATGTTAAGCAAGTCAACGATACTTGGTTTAAACATTTATTAGATCAAAACATTAGCCCTGTTTGTTGTGCGATTACCCACGACAAAAACGGACAACTATTCAATACCAATGCAGACACCATTACGGCGGAGATTGGAAAAGCTTTAGCCCAAGACTTTGAAGTCAAAATAAGCTATTGCTTTGAACTCCCTGGAGTAATGAAAGACATCAATGACCCCAACTCATTGATCGAGAAAATCAACCAAGCGTCTTATCAGCAGTTACTGCTCAACAACACTATTTCTGCTGGTATGTTACCAAAGTTGCACAACGCCTTTGATGCGCTACAAGCTGGCGTAAAAGAAGTTGCCATAGGCGCTACCAATATGATCAATCAAACAATTCCTTATACCTCAATCACCCTCTAATGAAAACATTAAGCGAAAAAGCGATTGCCTTATTACACGATCTTATTTCCATTCAATCTTTTTCTAGCGAAGAAGACAAGACAGCCGCAAGAGTGGGACAATGGTTTAACGATCACAACATTCCTTTCGAACAGCAAGATTACAATGTTTATGCTTTTAACAAGGCATTTGATCAAAGTAAACCTACACTGTTATTAAACTCTCATCACGATACGGTAAAGCCTAATTCAGCCTATACCAAAGATCCATTTCACCCGCATGTTGAAGACGGAAAATTATACGGTTTAGGAAGTAATGATGCTGGAGGGGCATTGGTTTCATTGATCGCATTATTCACGCATTATTACGATCACCCCAATCCTAAATACAATTTAATTTTGGCGGCTACCGCCGAAGAAGAAAGCTCTGGACCTAATGGACTCAACAGTCTCTTACCCACGCTTCCTCCCATTGATGTAGCGATCGTAGGAGAACCTACTTTGATGCAATTGGCGATCGCCGAAAAAGGCTTAGTGGTTTTTGATGGAAAAGTAGAGGGAACTGCGAGCCACGCTGCTCACCCTAATGCAGATAATCCTATCTTAAAGCTTCCTGAAGTTTTACAATGGTTAAGCGAGGTCAACTTTGAAAAAGAGTCAGACGTTTTAGGACCAGTAAAGTTAACTGTTACCCAAGTCAATGCCGGGAAACAACACAATGTTGTTCCAGCTGCTGTCGATTTAGTGATTGATGTAAGGGTAAACGATTGTTATAGCAATGCAGAAATTGCAGCAATGTTACAAAAAGACGCGCCTTTAATTATGACGCCGCGTTCTTTGAGTTTAAACTCTTCCTCTATACCAGCAGAACATCCTTTAGTACAAGCAGGAATTGAATTAGGGCGAAGCACTTATGGCTCTCCTACCCTTTCTGATCAAGCAAAACTGAGTTGTCCTTCCCTTAAATTAGGCCCAGGAGATTCGACTAGATCACATACCGCAAACGAATTTATTTATGTCAACGAAATAGAAGAAGGGATTGATTTGTATATTCAACTTTTAAAGAAAATTCTCTAGTATGAAACTTTGGCAAAAAGGGGCTGCTGCCCACGAAAGAGTAGATCATTTTACAGTGGGAAAAGACCGTGAATACGATTTAGTCTTAGCAGAATACGATTGTCAGGCCTCTATTGCTCATGCCAATATGCTGGCAAAAATTGGATTGATTTCTGCAGAAGAAGCAACGCAACTCTCTACTGCATTAAAGGAAATACAACAGCAAGCAAAAGAAGGTCAGTTCACTATTGAGGATGAGTTTGAAGACATGCATTCAAAGATTGAGCATCTCCTTATTGAGCGATTAGGTGATGTAGGAAAAAAGATTCATACAGCACGCTCTAGAAATGACCAAGTTCTAGTCGCCATGCACCTCTATCTAAAACATGAATTAGGGGAAATTAAATCTCAGGTTTCAGAACTTTTTGAACTACTCCTCTCCCTAGCTGAAAAACATCAAAATGAATTAATCCCTGGCTATACTCACTTGCAGGTAGCCATGCCTTCTTCCTTTGGGTTGTGGTTTTCTGCCTATGCAGAAAGCTTAATCGACGATTTGTATTTTTGGCAAAGTGCCTACAAAATCGCCGACCAAAATCCGTTGGGAAGTGCTGCAGGCTATGGAAGCGCCTTCCCTATTGATCGTGCTTTTACCACAGAGGCTTTAGGTTTTGCGCAGCTTAAAGTGAATTCTGTCGCGGCACAAATGAGCCGTGGGAAGTTAGAGAAAAGTACAGCCATGGCCTTATCTTCTATCGGGAGTACATTGGCAAAATTTAGCATGGACGTTTGCCTTTATATGGGACAAGATTTTAATTTTATTTCTTTCCCAGACGACCTCACCACGGGGTCAAGTATAATGCCTCACAAAAAGAATCCAGATCTATTCGAATTAGTTCGTGGAAAATGCAATAGTTTACAAGCCTTACCCAATCAATTAGCGCTGCTAACGACTAATCTCCCTAGTGGCTATCACCGTGAGTTACAGTTGGCCAAAGGTCCAATCATCGAGGCCATTCAAGAGCTTAAGGCATGTTTAGAAATACTGCTCTTTAGTTTACCTAATATCCAAGTGAGCAAAGACATTACGGCACAAGCGAAATATGACTATCTCTTTAGTGTGGACACCTTAAACCAAGAGGTACTTGCAGGAAAACCTTTCCGCGATGCGTATAGAGCATTGGGAAAAGCGATCGAAGAAGGGAACTTTAAACCTAATCGGGAGGTACAACACAGCCATATTGGGAGTATTGGGAACCTGCAACTGGATCAAATACGATCAAAAATGAAAAGCGCTTTTGGAGAAGCTTAAAGCTTACATTATTTTGTATTTTGGCGTTAAATGAGTGCAGCACCTCGGTTATATTTTATTGATGCATTAAGAGCCTTTGCTATCTTAATGATGTTACAAGGACATTTTATCAATGGTTTGTTAGATCCTGTCTTCAAAGACCCCAATAACCCTATTTATTCTTTTTGGTTGTATTGCCGCGGGTTTACTGCACCAGTGTTTTTTACTATTACCGGTTGGGTCTTTACTTTTCTTTTATTGCGTAGTAAGGTGCAAGGCTGGAAAAACCCTCGAATTAAAAAAGGATTGAAACGCACTTTAGAACTGTTAGCATGGGGCTATGTGTTAAGGCTCAATTTACCCATGTTATTCAATGGAAAAATCAACAACTCTTTTCTTTATCCAGATGTTTTACAAATCATAGGCTTAAGCCTAAGTTTTATCATTATTATTTATATCATTTTTAGTTTTCTAAAGCGATGGACTGGGTTGGTCTTTTTAGGGATTGGTTTACTCATTTTTATCAGTCAGCCCCTGTATGTTGACTTGACCTTCCCTGAACTCCCCAATTACTTGGCCGCATATTTAACTAAAGCTAATAAAGGTATTTTCTATTTGTTTCCCTGGTTGGGCTATGTCTGTATGGGTACTTTTATTGCCTATTTATTCAATCCTAAAACAGAACAACTCTGGGCTTGGGGGTTAGGTTTTTTAGCGCTTGGATACTGGTTGATCAATCGATCTTCGGCTTTTTTAATCGATATAGAGTTTTTTACTGGGCTTGAATTATTTAGAAAAGTCGCCTACAATAACTTCTTATTTATACGACTGGGAGATGTGTTTTTACTCTTTGGAATATTTATTTTGATCAACGATTATCTCAAAAAAGGCTTGTGGACAAGGATTGGGAGTAAGACCCTTGAAATCTATATTGTGCATTACTTTATCTTTTACGGTAGCCTCTTTGGCATTGGCCTTTATAAATACTTTAAATACAGTTGGAGCTTCCCGCTAAGTATCCTCGGAGCGCTTATTTTTATGGTGGTTTGTACGGTAATTGTTTTAGTCGATGACCGATATCGCGAAAAAATGTTTACCTTTTTGGGGCGTAAAGTCACCAAATGAGAAAAGCCTTTATTTTTTTTATAGTCCTCTACTTAGGCTATTTCACTGCTAAAAAGATCCAAAGTAAATGGGCAGAGGTTCCTTCTAAAACAGAGAAAGTTCCTAATGACTCCCTTCCCACCTTACTCAAACTAGATAAGGATGATTATAACGTATTACTCTATTCAAAAGCAAATGGCTGGGTACATGAAGATGCGATTGCGGCTGCAAAAGAAATCTTTCCGCGCATAGCGCAAAAACAAAATTGGAAACTTATGGTCTCTGACGACAATACTTTGTTTAACACCGCACAACTATCTTACTTTGATGTGGTAATTTGGAACAATGTCACAGGGCAGACCCTTGATAGCCTACAGCGAGAAACATTTAAAAATTATATCGAAACCGGTGGAGGCTTTGTGGGCATTCACGGGTCTGGAGATAATTCTCACCAATGGGAATGGTATGATAAGAATGTTATTCGCACGCTTTTTTCACATCACCCCATGCAACCGCAATTCCAAGTAGGGACTTTGAACAAAGTCGGCGATAGCGTATTCCCCGCTACAAAAGATTTTCCCGATCAATGGAAATGGGAAGAAGAGTGGTATGTCTTTTATGAAAGTCCAAAGCAATATGGAAGTACTGTGCTTTACAATTTAGACGAAAGCGAGCTGGTCATGGCAGGCCAGCAAGAAGACAAACAATGGGGTATGGGAGAAGACCACCCTATTGTATGGTATCACTGCCAAAAAAAGGGCAAAGTCTTTTATACCGCCATGGGTCATAAAGGGACTTATTACCGTGACACACTATATCAACAACTACTAATTGAAGCCGTCGAATGGGCGGGAAATACTAGCATAAATTGTAACTAGAATGAAGATATTACGCACGCCTGAAACCGCCTTTGAACAAATCACCGACTTTCCCTATAACCCTCAATATTGTGAAGTAGGTGAAGGTTTACGCATGCATTATGTTGACGAAGGAAATGGTCCCGTTGTACTTCTTTTACATGGAGAACCTAGTTGGGCTTACCTCTATCGCAAAATGATTCCCTGCTTAGTTGCAGCGGGATTAAGGGTGATTGCTCCAGACCTCATTGGCTTCGGTAAATCCGACAAGCCCAGTGAGCAAAGTGATTATACCTATGCCAAACACATTCAATGGACGCAAACCCTGCTGGATCATTTGGCCTTAAAGGACATCAATGTCTTTATCCAAGATTGGGGAGGTTTAATCGGTCTGCGTTTAGTAACCGCAAATCCCGATAATTTTGCTTCTATCGTTGCTGGGAACACCATGCTTCCCACTGGAACGGTAACTCCGCCACAGGCTTTTTTAGACTGGCAAAAATTTGCGACAACCAGTCCAAAGTTTGAAGTTGCAACCGTTTTGCAACGCGCCACAACTACAGACCTTAGCCCTGAAATTTTAGCGGCCTATAACGCTCCTTTTCCCGGAGAAGAATACAAAGCGGGTGCAAGGATCTTTCCCGCTCTAGTCCCTACTACAGAGAATGATCCGGAAAGCGATAACAACAAAGCTGCCTGGGGAATATTATGCCAATGGCAAAAACCTTTTCTGACCCTATTTAGCGATCAAGATCCGATCACCAAAGGCGGGGAACAGATCTTCCAAAAGTTAATCCCCGGGACAAAAGATCAAGCCCACCAAATGGTCTCCGGTGGACACTTTCTTCAAGAAGATCAAGGTGAACTCCTCGCAGAACTGATGGTTCAGTTCTACCAAGCAAAAAACATTATTTAAGCGATCCTATATGTGTAATGGACGATTAGCGGTCGCTGCAAGAGCCGCTTCTTTCACCGCTTCAGCATAGGTAGGGTGAGAATGCGACATACGCGAAATGTCTTCCGCTGACGCACGGAATTCCATGGCTGTTACTGCTTCTGCGATTAAATCAGCAACACGAGCTCCTACCATGTGAACCCCTAGTACTTCATCTGTTGCAGCATCGGCTAAGATTTTTACAAATCCATCGGTATCCATACTTGCTCTAGCTCTTCCTAAAGCTCGCATAGGAAATTGTCCGCTTTTATATTTTACTCCGGCAGACTTTAACTCCTCTTCGGTTTTACCGACAGAAGCCACTTCTGGCCAAGTGTAAATTACGTTAGGAATAAGATTGTAGTCAATATGTGGTTTTTGGCCAGCTAAAATTTCAGCGACCATAACACCTTCTTCTTCTGCCTTGTGGGCTAACATCGCTCCGCGAACAACATCTCCAATCGCATAGATATTCGAGGCTGTTGTCTGCAAATGATCGTTTACTTCTATTTGTCCACGTTCTGTGATTTGAACTCCTGCAGCTTGGGCATTTAAGCCATCGGTATAAGGACGTCGTCCTACAGAAACCAAACAATAGTCACCTGCGAAAGACACTTCTTCTCCTTTTTTGTTTGTGGCAGTAACGGTGACTTCGTCTCCTTTACGTTCAACTTTATTTACCCCATGAGAAACATAAAACTTAACGCCTTGTTTCTTTAATACTTTGGTCAATTCACGAGAAACTGCACTGTCCATTATAGGCGTAATGCGATCTGCATATTCTACCACAGAAACTTCTGCCCCTAAACGGCGGTAAACTTGTCCTAGCTCTAAACCAATAACTCCCCCACCGATCACGATAAGATGCTTTGGTATTTCTTTTAACTCTAAGGCTTCGGTTGAAGTAATCACGCGTTCTTTATCAAAGGTGATAAAAGGAAGTGAACCGGGTTTAGACCCTGTTGCGATAATGCTGTGTTTAGCTTCAATGGTTGTATCACTCTCTCCATCAATCTTGATGTGGGTAGCGTCAACAAAACTTCCTAAACCTTTAAAGACGGTAATGTTGTTTTTGTCCATTAAGAAGTCAATCCCCTTAGTGGTTTGTTCAACAACTCCTCTTTTACGGGCAATCATTTTTTCGAAATTTACTTTGATCTCCCCAGGGATTTCAATCCCATGGGTATCAAAATGCTTTACCGCATCTTCATAGTGGTGAGAAGAATCCAATAAGGATTTAGAGGGAATACAACCTACATTTAAGCAGGTTCCTCCTAAAGTACTGTACTTTTCAATTAAAGCAGTTTTCATTCCCAACTGGGCACAACGAATAGCAGCTACATAGCCTCCAGGGCCTGATCCGATTACGGCAACATCAAATTGACTCATTTTCTTATAATTTGAGTCACAAAAATACGAATGTTTCATTTGCATTGAAATAAAATTGGTTTTTAATCTTAGTCCCTTTACATTAATATCACCAAATCGTTTTATTATGTATTTATTTACCATTATGCTATCTTTTTTAAAGGACAAAGAATACCGTCAACTCTTAGCTATTACCGCAATTATTCTTGCCATTGGAACCATTAGCTATCATTATATAGAAGGATGGACCTGGATTGATGCGCTTTATTTTTCCATCATCACTTTAACCACCATAGGCTATGGAGATTTTTCTCCCCAAACCACAGCAGGGAAGTTATTTACCATTGGGTATATTGTTGCTGGAGTTGGAATGATCTTAGGCTTTATCAATGCGGTTTTTCATCACTACAAATCCCAGCGTGAAAAAATCAAATAAGAGAAAAAATCGTATCATTGAGGGAAAGAATTTGATATGACCCAAAAAAGTTCCTCCATAAGTTTAAGCCAGGCTTTACTTCCTGTAATTATTCTCGTCTTATTGCTCGCCTTTAATGTCTTTGTTTTTGGCGATGATGCGTTGGGAGGATCAAATCAATTCATCCTATTGATAGGGGCAGCTGTTGCCGCGGTGGTTGGCTTTCGCAATAAGGTAAGCTATGAGGTAATGTTAGAAGCAATTGGGTCCAATTTAAAATCCACTACTGGTGCGATCTTGATTCTTCTTTTTGTGGGCGCATTAGCGGGTACTTGGTTATTGAGTGGAATTATTCCCGCCATGATTTATTACGGTTTACAAATCTTACACCCCAGTATCTTTTTACCGGCTTGTATTATTATATGTGCGATTATCTCTTTGGCTACTGGAAGTAGTTGGACCACTTCTGCAACGGTAGGGATTGCTTTAATCGGGATAGGTCGTGCCCTTGAGATTCCAGTGGGAATGGTCGCAGGTGCGGTCATCTCGGGAGCATATTTTGGCGATAAATTATCGCCTCTAAGTGATACTACAAATTTAGCACCCGCCATGGCTGGGACAGATTTGTTTACGCATATTCGTTACATGACCTATACCACTGTACCTAGTATCGTTATCACTTTGATTGTCTTTTTATTCTTGGGCTTTTTTCAAGAGGCGAATGGTCAAGCGGACACACAACTTTTACTCGATAGCATTGATGAACGTTTCACCATTAATCTGGGGCTTTTTATCGTTCCCTTGCTTGTGATTTTTATGATTGTTCGCAAAGCTCCACCCCTAGTGGCGCTAATGATTGGGACACTATTAGGCGGGGGTTTTGCCCTACTCTATCAACCCCATTTAGTCTTAGAAACTGCTGGAGCAGTGCAGTTAAATATCACTTCTGCTTACCGTGGTATCATGAATGCGATCACCATAGATAATGCTATTGTTACCTCAAATGATTTATTAAACGATCTATTTACCTCTGGCGGAATGCAGGGAATGCTGGGAACCATTTGGCTCATTATCTGCGCTATGGTTTTTGGTGGAGTGATGGATGCCATTGGTGGCTTACAAAAGTTAAGTAGCGCATTATTAGAAAAAGCGCAAAGCACCTTCCAACTTTTTGCAGGAACAGCAGCATCATGTATTACCATTAATTTGACTGCATCTGATCAATACCTCTCTATTGTACTCCCAGGGAAAATGTTTGATCAAGCCTACCGCGACCGTGGACTAGCGCCAGAGAATTTGAGTAGAACCCTTGAAGATGCTGGAACAGTAACCTCGGTATTAATCCCTTGGAACACCTGTGGAGCCTATCAATCTGGAGTCTTAGGAGTTGGAGTTGGAGAATATTTCGCCTTTGCCATCTTCAATTGGCTAAGTCCTATTATGACCCTGATTTACGCTTATTTTGGCATCAAAATCAAGACCTTAGTCAAAGCATAAGCATAGCTTATATCACCATTACTATTTGAGATTTTGTTATTCATTTATTGAGGAGACAACACCTATTTTTGCGGCATAAAAAAATAATTAGTTATGTCTATAGTAGGAAAAAAATTCCCAGATTTAAATGTAAACGCAATGAATGAAATGGGCGACACCATTTCTGTTAACGTTTTAAAAGAAGCCGTTGATAACAAGAAGAAGGTATTATTGTTTTGGTACCCAAAAGATTTCACTTTTGTATGCCCAACAGAATTACACGCTTTTCAAGCTGCTTTACCAGAATTCGAAAAAAGAAACACCATTGTAATCGGTGCTTCTTGTGACACTGCAGAAGTTCACTTTGCATGGCTAAACACCGCCAAAGATGAAGGTGGAATTGAAGGAATAACGTATAACCTTTTAGCAGATAGCAATCGTAATTTAGCTAGAACCCTTGGGATCTTAGACACGACAAACGAGCGTTATGACGAAGCGACAGACACTGTCTTAGTAGATGGAGACAATGTTTCTTTCCGTGCGACTTATGTGTTAGATGAAGATGGCGTAGTATTCCACGAAGGAATCAACAACATGCCTATCGGGAGAAATGTAAATGAGTACTTAAGAATCATCGATGCTTTAACGCACGTTCAAGAAAAAGGAGAAGTTTGTCCAGCGAACTGGGAAGAAGGAAAAGAAGCGATGAATGCTGACAGAAAAGGGGTTCAAAGCTACTTAAGCAACAACTAAAACCTAAGCCTTATGTTGCAAGAAATCAAAGATGATAGCTTACAAGAGCTGGTCGCAAACCAGCCTAAGGTAATCGTTCAGTACTCTGCGGGATGGTGTGGGAATTGCCGCATCATGAAGCCAAAATTCAAAAAGATGGCAACAGAGAATGAAGGCATTAGCTTTGTTTTGATCGATGCAGAGAAAAATCCAAATTCAAGACAGTTAGCCGATGTAAGCAACTTGCCTACCTTCGCAGCTTTTGAAAATGGAGCATTGTTAAATCAAGTACAAACCAACAAGGCTGACGTACTTAAAACCTTTGTAGATGAAGCTGCCGCTCATTAAGCACATCGTTCAATTTATTGAAGAAAACGACGAAGATTATATCGAAGAAACCTTAGAAGTTTTGGAGCATCTTTGTGATTATTCTGGAATAAAGGACGATGAAATAGATGTATTAGGAGAAATGATTTCTAATCTCTATGGCGCCTTAGAAGTACATAAAGAAATAAAAGAGGGCACCTCTAATAAGGAAGCGCTCAACAACTTTATGAAACGGGTTCAAGGCAGCATTGATCAATAAACCACCCCCCTCTTTCGAGGGGGTTTTTTTATGCCAAATATTTCTGGGGGCTTTTTAAAATAACAAAGCAGAAATCAATCTTAATTTGTAAATTTGTTGGAAGCGAATATTATGGCGGCCAAAAAAAAGACTGCACCTAAAGTCCCGAAATTTAAAACGGATGACCCACAAAAAAAACGCTCCAGAGAAATTCTCTTTGGGGGCTTTTTAATTTTGATGGGGCTACTCTTTATCGTTGCATTTAGTTCCTATTTCTTTACTTGGAAAGTAGACCAAAGCAATCTTTCTCAACTAGCAGACAGAACGGTAGAAAGCCGCAACCTTTTAAGCAAATTAGGCGCAGAGATCAGTCACTTGTTTATTTTTGAAGGTGTGGGGATATCTGCCTTCATTCTCGCCTACTTGATTTTAACCAGTGGTTTATTCCTGTTTTTTAATGTTCAGAAAAAAACCATTATCGATCGATGGAGCTGGGGAATCTATTACCTTCTTTTGTCTGCCATCATTGCAGCGCGTTTTGATCAAATTTTTCCTTTTCTAGGCGGTAAAATAGGCTATGAACTTTCTCTCTTTCTCACAGATTATATCGGAATCATTGGTTTATGGGCGGTCATCACCTTTATGACTTTAATTGCGATGGTACTGCATTTAAACATCACCCCAGAAAGAATCATTGCAAAGCTTCAGCCCTATTTTATTAAAGAAGAAAAAACCACTTCTCCAGCTACTTCATTTGAAGAAGAAAGCATCGATTTTAAAACAGTCGAAGATCGTTATCCAGAGGCGGTAGAAGAAAAAGTTGAAGAAGAAGAAAAAGAAAAAATTGAAATTGTAATGCCTTCGGTAGAAGAAACACTCGCTGAAGAAGAGCAAGTAGTGGAGCAACCAACCGAAGAGGAAGAACTTAAAATTGAGGTAAAAGCAGTCGCCGAAGAAGATGTGGTGGACAGCCTTTCGCAGGAGTTAGTAGAAAAATACGGCGCCTTTGACCCTACCCTAGAATTGAGCAATTATCAATTCCCAACCTTAGATTTATTAAAAGATTATGGCAATGCGAGCATTACCATTGACGAAGATGAACTAGAAGCCAATAAAAACAAAATCATCGATACCCTGCGCAATTATAAAATTGAAATTGCAAAGATCAAAGCAAACATTGGCCCTACCGTTACCTTATATGAAATTGTTCCAGAAGCAGGAATTCGAATTTCAAAAATCAAAAACCTTGAAGATGATATCGCCCTGTCTTTATCTGCATTAGGAATACGTATTATTGCGCCCATCCCAGGAAAAGGAACAATCGGTATTGAGGTGCCCAATCAAAAACCCAGCATTGTTTCTATGCGCTCTGTTATTGCTTCGCAGCGCTTCCAAAAAGCCGAGATGGAATTACCCATCGCCATAGGAAAAACAATTAGCAATGAAACCTTTGTCGTAGACTTAGCTAAAATGCCCCATATGTTAATGGCGGGGGCAACTGGACAAGGAAAGTCTGTAGGACTTAACGCCGTATTAACTTCCTTGTTGTACAAAAAACATCCAGCTGAAGTCAAATTTGTTTTAGTCGATCCCAAAAAAGTAGAATTAAATATCTACAATAAAATTGAACGCCATTATCTGGCGAAACTTCCTGATGCCGAAGATGCCATTATCACAGACAATACTAAGGTAATTCACACCCTCAATTCGCTTTGTATTGAAATGGACAACCGTTATGAGTTGCTCAAGAATGCCATGTGTCGCAACATCAAAGAATACAATGCTAAGTTTAAAGCCCGTAAACTCAACCCAGACGACGGTCATGCCTTTTTACCCTATATCGTTCTTGTAGTAGATGAATTTGCCGATCTAATCATGACGGCCGGGAAAGAAGTAGAAACCCCCATCGCGCGATTAGCCCAGTTAGCACGTGCGATTGGCATCCACTTAATCATCGCTACTCAGCGACCATCTGTCAATGTAATTACAGGGATTATCAAAGCGAACTTCCCTGCCAGAATTGCCTTTAGGGTAACCTCAAAAATCGATTCGCGAACCATTTTAGACAGTGGTGGTGCAGATCAATTGATTGGACGTGGAGACATGCTGTATACCCAAGGGAATGATTTAACCCGAATTCAATGTGCCTTTGTCGACACCCCAGAAGTAGAGAAAATCGCAGAATTTATTGGAAGTCAAAAAGCTTATCCAGAAGCACACTTGTTGCCAGAATTTGTAGGCGAAGAAAGCACTGCGCTAGATATTGATGCAAGTGATCGCGATGCCCTCTTCCGCGAAGCGGCAGAAGTAATCGTTACAGCTCAACAAGGATCAGCCTCTTTATTGCAACGCAAACTAAAATTAGGCTATAATCGTGCAGGTCGAATTATCGACCAAATGGAAGCCGCCGGAATTGTAGGACCTTTTGAAGGAAGTAAGGCACGACAAGTATTGGTCCCAGATTTAACCACTTTGGAACAATTATTGAATAATGAAGCCTAGTTAATATGACGATGAAAAAAACAGCTGCAGCCTTTATTTTACTCTTCTCCTCCTTGTCTTTTGCACAGGGATACGAACAAGCCAAAAACTTATTAGATCTTGTCTCTAAAGAGATGAAAAGTAAAAAGAATATTCGTTTTGATTTCGCCTATGTGCTCGAAAATAAAAAAGAACAAATTCGCCAAGAAATGGAGGGGAATGTTACGCTTGCAGGAGATCAATATAAATTATCCTTCCTTGAGGCTATTCAATTATTTGATGGAATTAAGACCTATACCATTGTTCCAGAAAACGAAGAAATTACCATAAGCTACCCAGAAGATGAAGAAGATGTAAGCATTAGTCCTTCAAAACTACTCACCTTTTATGAAGAAGGGTATGGCTATGAATGGGACATTCAACAACGTGTTACGGGGAGAAACATCCAGTTTATCAAATTACTCCCCACTGAGGATTCAGACGAAGTAAAGTATTTATTACTAGGAATAGATGTAGATCGCTTGCAAGTGTACCGATTGATTGAAATTGGGATTAACGGAACTATGACTACCCTTACCCTTAAAAGTCAAGAGTTCAATGTGACACTACCAGAAGATTACTTTGAGTTTAATGCGGCAGAATACCCTAACTATTACATCAACGAATAGTGAAAATAATTGATCGCTACATTCTAACCACCTACCTCACTCGACTGGCCAGCGTGTTTTTTATTTTGATGTTTATTTTCATCATTCAAACCTTTTGGCTCTTTATCGATGAATTTGCAGGAAAAGGGCTAGATGCAGAGATTATCTTTAAGTTTCTCACCTATTATTCGCCTAAGCTTTACCCATTAGTGATGCCTTTATCGGTATTACTGGCCTCCATCATGACCTATGGCGCATTTGCAGAAAACTATGAGTTTGCCGCGATGAAATCAACAGGTATTTCGCTTCAGCGAGCATTATTAGGTCTCACCATTTTTCACTTTTTTCTAGGGGTAGGAAGCTATTATTTCTCCAATAATGTGATCCCCTACGGTGAGTTCAAATACTTTAACTTGCGCAGAAACTTAGCCAAGCTAAAACCAGCACTTGCCATCACAGAGGGTATCTTTAATGAAATTGGAGAAATGAACATTAAGGTGACCCGAAAGTACGGAGAGGACAATCGCTTTCTGGAAGATGTTATCATTCACGAAAAATCTCCAGACAATCAAAATCGCATTGTCATCAAAGCTAAAAGAGGCGAATTAAAAAGTGCGAGTATTGATCAAGAACTTCAGCTTGTGCTTTTTGATGGAAATCGCTATGAAGAAGTTTACACTAAAAAAGTGCAAGAGCGAAAAAGAATTCAACATGCAAAGGTCGCCTTTAAAGAATATGTGCTCAATATTGATCTATCACAATTCAACAATGTAGATTTAGGAGAAGAAAAATATACTAGTACCTATAAAATGCAAAAGGTCGATGAACTCACTCAAAGTATTGATTCTTTAGAAATAAAATATAAAAACGAACAAAAAACTTACGGAGACAACTTTGTAACCAACAGCATCTCAAATAACATCAATTACAACGAAGCAGAAGAAGATATCACTACCACAGATTCTGTCTTTCGCCTTTACAGCAATCCACTAAAAATAGTAGGAGATTCGATTTACAATCGACATGCTGAAGTTCTAAGAGGAGCAAAAAATTCTATTAAAAGCCTGCAAAGAAATTTAGCCTCAAAGAAGAAAATATTTTTCATCAATCAAAAGAGAATTAACCTACATAAAAACAGTTTAAACGAAAAATACACCCTAGGCTTTAGTGTATTCTTTTTATTCTTAGTAGGGGCATCATTAGGAGCCATCATTAGAAAAGGCGGACTAGGACTGCCCATGGTTTTGGCTATTTTAATCTTTTTAACTTATTATTATATTGGCTTATTTGGCAGGAATGCTGCAGAAGACAGCAGTATATCCCCTTTTGTAGGAAGTTGGTTGTCAGTATTTATCATCGCCCCATTTGCCATATATCTAACTAGAAGAGCATCTACTGATAAAGGATTGATCGATTATGACTTTTTAATAGTTTCATTTAAAAGTGTGTTTAGCTCAATTAAGAACACTATTTTTGCTTGGATTAATTCACTATGGAAAAGAAGACATTAGACGCGATAGAAGATGCAATTGCTGCTGTAAAAAAAGGCGAAGTGATTATCGTTGTTGACGATGACAATCGCGAAAACGAAGGCGACTTCTTGACAGCTGCAGAAAACATCAATCCTGAGATCATTAATTTTATGGCCAAAGAAGGTCGTGGATTAATCTGTGCTCCTATGACCGAAAAACGTTGTAAAGAACTACAACTAGACCGCATGGTAAGCAACAACACAGATCCTATGGAAACCGCCTTTACTGTATCTGTGGACTTAAAAGGTAAAGGAGTGACCACAGGAATTTCTGCCAGTGATCGCGCTTTAACCATACAAGCTTTAGTTGATCCTGATACACGTCCACAAGATTTATCTCGTCCAGGGCATATTTTTCCGCTCATCGCGAAAGAAGGAGGCGTTTTAAGGAGAACTGGGCATACAGAAGCTGCCATAGATTTTGCTCGTCTAGCTGGGAAACAAGCCGCCGGAGTGATTGTAGAAATCATGAATGAAGATGGAACCATGGCACGACTTCCACAGTTGGTGAAAGTAGCCGAAAAGTTTGATCTTAAACTAGTTTCCATTGAAGATTTAGTGGCCTATCGCATGCAACACGATAGCTTGGTTCTTAAAAGAGAGGATACTGAAATCATGACAAGATTTGGCGAATTTCGCCTAAGAGCCTTTCAACAAACTACCAATAACCAAGTTCATATCGCCTTGACCAAAGGGTCTTGGGAGCAAGACGAAGCTGTTCTTACCCGTATCAACTCTTCGCAAATCAGCAATGATCTTTTAGGAATGCTAACAGGTTCAAATGACAAAGGCTTAGAAGAGATCTTTAAGTTGATCAATGCCGAAGAAAAGGGTGCCATTATCTTTATCAATCAACAGCAACAATCAGAAAATCTTTTGGCGCGTATTAAAGAGTTAAAAGATAGCGATTCAGAGAAGAATACAGTGGCTAAAGCACCGCCATTAAAAATGGACTTAAAAGATTTTGGGATAGGTGCCCAAATTTTGCATGAGTTACATATCAGTAAACTACGTGTAATTACAAATTCATCTCAAGGACCCCGCGTTGGGATTACAGGTTATGGCCTCGAGATTGTTGAATACGTCAACTACTAAAAGAACCACAACTTTATTGACATCGCTGTTACCATGATTATCATGGCTACTTTGATGACCCCTTCTCCTTGATCTACCGACCAGCGGCTGGACCACCAGGCTCCTATCGCACTTCCTAAGGCTAATACAATCCCAAGGGTCCAATCTACAGCATCGTTCCAAGCGAATAAGGCGAGTGCCCCTAAAGAATAAATAAAAACCAAAGCGACTTTTGTCGCGTTTGTCTTAATCAAAGAAAGGCGGTTAACGTTATTTAAAAAGAGAATAATAATAAAGCCTATCCCTGCATTGATAAAGCCACCATAAATTCCTATAAAGAAAAACCCAATGAGGGCATAGATAAGATATCGTCCTGTCAATCTTTCTGGGAGGTTAATTTCTTTGGCCTTTGGCCTAAAAACAATAATCACCACCACAATCAACATGATGATGGAAAGAATACGATTAAAAACTGCTCCTTCTATATCTACGGCAATTTGCGCTCCAATTAAAGAACCAAAGAAAGCCGCAATCCCCAAATATACATTAAAGGGATAAGTAGAGACTCCTTTTGAACGATAACCAGCTGTTCCTACAAAAGACTGTAAAACGATCGCAATGCGATTAGTACCATTAGCCACATGAGAAGGAAGTCCCATAAAGATCAATACAGGAAGTGTTAATAACGACCCCCCTCCTGCTAGGGTATTGATAATGCCTGTGCTAATTCCTACT
>JBDNAJ010000089.1:0-3498 GCA_039768455.1 Candidatus Arcticimaribacter sp. | reverse complement strand
GCTTACATTTTTTTCGCCAGTAATTATTGTTACTCACAACAACTATAGACCATGGATGTGAATGGTCGCACAAATAATCTATGATGTTTTGGGTTTCCTCTGTTGTGAAAATATCCAAAGGATCTTCGAGGATCAAACACTTGGGCTGATGCAAAATAGCTCTGGCTAGAATAAGTTTTTTTGTTACAGTGTAGGAGATGTGTTTCCCTTGAGAGTTGATTAGTGAGGATAAACCAAAGGGTTGCGCTTTCACAAATTCATGCAAGCCTAGAACCTCCATCACTCTCCTAATTTCCCCATCCGAAATACTGTTATCTCCAAAGGTTAAATTTTCTTTAAGTGTGCCTTCAAAGGGAGCTTCATCAGACAATGAGAGACCTAACATTGACCTATAATTATTTAATTGTAGCGCTTTAAGGTTGTGTTCGCCAACAAATAGATCTCCCTGGGTGGGTTCAATCACACCAGCTAGAAGCCTCAATAGACTTGACTTTCCAGCGCCAGTATCTCCCTGGATGAGAAGAATTTCTTTAGAGGCAATTTTCATATTTATATCTGTCAATATGGGTTGTTCCCTGTCAGAAACTGCATATTCTATGTCCTTTAATTCTAAAACAAAAGGATCTTCTGGATCGATTAATTTTCCACTTTGGTTTTCAATTTCTAAATCAACTAATTGGCCCAATTTCTCAATTGAAGTAAGCATATCGTAAAGCGTTTCTAGGCTTACAATAAGTTTTTCTACAGATGCGATTACCAGTAGGATAATGATTTCTGCTGCGACAAATTGTCCAATGTTCATCTGTTGATTTAAAACCAGCATTCCCCCTATGATTAAAAGGCCCGCTGTCACGGCGACTTTAAACCCAATTAGTTTGATGTATTGCAACTTGATGATTTTGAAATGTGCTTCTCTTGCATCGAGATAGTCTGTAACATATTCATCGTTTTTCTTTAAACTCAAATCAGAGTGTGCTGCGAGTTTAAAACTTACAATTGAACGGGCGATTTCTTGAATCCAGTGGGCAACACGGTATTTGTGTTTCGACTCTTCTAGAGAAGTGTGTAAACCGCGACGAACAGTATATTGAAAAACAAAAAACATCAGGGTGATTAATCCCAATCCAAATAAGATAAAGAAGGGATGATAAAAGGATAACAGGATTAGGGTGAAAACGATTTGTATTAATGCAGAAGGTACATCGATTAATATTTTGGCGAAGCCTTTCTGAATGCTTAAGGTGTCAAAAAAGCGATTCGCAAGTTCTGGGGGATAATATTGCCTAAGGGTATTCATTTTGAGTCTTGGAAAGCGATAACTTAACTCAAAACTACTCCGGGTAAAAATGCGTTGTTGTAAGGTTTCTATTATCCGCAATTGCATAATTTGAAGTGTACCTGTAAAGCTTACTCCCAGGGTAACAAGTACCACCAATATAATCCATGAAGTGGATATTTGAGCTCCTTGAATTAAATTGATGATCGCTTGAATTCCTAACGGAAGGGAGAGGGATAAAATCCCAGCAAAAAGAGCGTAATAAAAGATTTGAAGGATGTCTTTTTTCTCTAGGGTGATAAGGCTAAAAAAGCGACTCCAGGGAGTAGAATGGGGTTGATTCATGAAAGTGTTTTATGGATTAAGTCAAGTAGAAAAGATTCAGGCGAATTTGTCTTTTCATCGGTTAAACTTGTAAAATGATCTCTTAGAAAATATTGGTGTAAAGAGGTTTCAATTAAAGTACTTGAAAGACTTTTGGCATAGGGATAATCAGGAGCAGCTTCTTCAATTATCTGGTTTAATCTATTGGTTAACCGCTTATAGCTTGCAAATCCTCCTTCTTTGTTTTCAATATCGACATCTTTGGTTAAAAATGATTTGGCATTTTCATTAATTATAATCCTGCTCAAGGCAGGTTCATTGATGTAGGTAAAGGCACTATCTTCCGTTACTTCTCGACTAATAATATGAATGGCCTTTTCAAGCTTTTCCCATGGATCTTTGAGACTATAGCAGGAAAGCACTAAGTGATATTCCATCCAACTCCAATACCACGAACAAAGATATAGTAGCAATTTATGCTTGTTTTCGAAATATCGATAAATAGAACTTTCATTTGACCCAATCTTTTCTCCTAGTTTTTTAAAGGTAAATGTCTCGAAGCCTAGATCGTCAATCATTACTATGCTTTCTTCGATGATTTTCTTTCCTAAATTTGAGGTTTCAGGATCTTTTAAATAGATCGATTCTACAATGGTTATTCTAAAGGATGCAAGTAGATTGTCCATAATGAGTTATATGATTTTCAAATATAATAGTATTACTATTAATTTTAAGCGATACCCTTTTATTTTTTTGAATATTAGTATAAGTTTTTCTGATTTTAATTTAAGTGTTATGATATTCAGTTGCATGAAAAGAGGAATTTTTTTATGCAATGCAATTCAGATTTTTTGTTTTTATGAGTGTTTAATATGCTTAAACTAAATAGTTTTTTCAAAGTTTAGCAGCGCTCTCAATCAAGAATTAAAAAGTTGATTTCCTTTAGCAATCAATAAATAAACTCTAAATTCGACACTTATTGAATTAGAATGAAATATTTTAAGTACACTTTATTTACTTTGATGAAACTTCCTGCCGCATGGATTTGTGGCGTGCGATTAACCCATATAGACGATCAAGGTGCTACGGCTAGTATCAAACACCGTTGGATCAATCAAAACCCCTACAGTTCGATGTTTTGGGCAGTACAAGGAATGGCGGCAGAGTTCCCTACCGGCATCCTCTTGACAAAAGAGATTAGGGAATCGGGAAAAAACATTTCTATGCTGGTTTTGAACAACAAAGCGACTTTTACAAAAAAAGCCACCGGAAGAATCAATTTCCATTGCGATCAAGGCGAAGAAGCCCGCAATGCTATAAAAACCCTTGTTGAGACGGGAGAACCACAAACAGTTTGGTTACATGCCACAGGGATGAATCAACATGATCAAATGGTCTCTAAGTTTTCTTTTGAATGGACTTTATTGTTAAAAAAGTAAGATGAAAGCAGCTTTTATAGACCAGTTGTCTTTGCCTGTTGTTGCGGCTCCTATGTTTCTTATCTCAGGGCCACAATTGGTCATTGAGTGTTGTAAAAACGGGATAGTAGGAACTTTTCCTGCCTTAAATCAACGCACTACAGACGGTTTCGAATCTTGGGTAATAGAAATAAAAGAAGCCCTCGCTGCTTTTGAAGCAGAGACGGGAAAGAAGGCAGCCCCATTTGGGGTGAATTTGATTGTACATCAATCTAATCCTAGGGTAGAAGCAGACCTAGCCATTTGTGTTAAACACAAAGTCCCCTTGATTATTACCTCTTTAGGCGCAGTATCACAATTGGTTGATGCGGTGCATAGCTATGGCGGTTTAGTCTTTCACGATATCATTAAAAAGCGCCATGCCGAAAAAGCAGCTGAGGCCGGCGTAGACGGCTTAATCCTTGTTTCTGCAGGAGCAGG
>JBDNAJ010000088.1:0-10015 GCA_039768455.1 Candidatus Arcticimaribacter sp. | reverse complement strand
TGCTAACATAGCGCCAAGGCTTTTTCACGACCAAAAGGCGGGCGATGTATTCTAAGCTAAACAAGGCGGTAATGCCCCATTCTAGTTGGTAAAGCAGCTCTGCATAGTCTTCTCCAATCCAAGAGACACTTTCTAACATCACCAAGACCACACTAAAGAGAATCAAGAACAACAAGACAATATCAAACAGCTTCCCGGCGGGAGTATCTGCTTCATAGATGATCTCGTGTAAACGATGTTTTAGCGAAGGCGTGTTGTTTTTCATGCTGTACTAGCTTCTGCTAAGTTAATCAGTTTTTGGTAACGCTCTTTTCGCAGGAAGCTGCGAATGACCGCTTGGGTATCGCGATTGTTTTCGATGGGCAGTAAACGTGCCTCAATTTTTTCAGTTGTTTTGATCTGGTGGTTAAGCTGAAAGTAGCCATAGCCTTGAAAAACCCCCTCTTTGATATAGATAAAACTCTTTTCGCTCACTTTCTTTCCCTTGTCTATAATCAGCATATTTTCATGGGGATAGAGCAAGCTATCGGCCACTGCTTGCACACGTTCGTTGTAAGCTTCACATTTTTCTTCGGATAAACAAGCGCCTTTGCATTTTCCAATTCCATGGCGAAAGCAGGCGGTTTGTCGTCTTGCAAAAGAGGTTTGCTGGGCGCAGAGTTCATATTCTTCTAACCAAAAGCGCAATCGCCCTTCGGCTTCTTTTTTGTTTTTAAAGACATCTAAATAGTCTTCTTCTTGACGCACCTGTTCAATCACTAGTTGGTGATAGGGGGTAGAGCGATCTAAACGAATCCCCATGGCAAAATGACGAAACTTTAGTGCGTGATTTAAACGCGGTTGATTTTTTTTGATCTCATGCTGCTCTTTTAATAAGGCCAAACATTCGTTCCCGCACAATTCATAAGTAACAGAATGCAAAGCTTTTTGAATCTTTTCTGCCTTGCGGGCCTTGCCTGTAAGGTGGGTTAAGACACGTTTTTTGATGTTCTTACTCTTCCCAATGTAGATGATTTTCCCCTCTTTATTATGGATGTAATAAACTCCGGTTTCTGTGGGTAAATCCTCGATGATGTTCAAGTATTTATTGGGAACTTTCTTTTGGTTGAGCGTCTTTACATGTGCCGAAATGATTTCCTTTTCACTGTCTTTTTCAAGTAAGACCTTAAAGAGTTCAACGGTCGCCATCGCATCCCCATGGGCGCGGTGTACATCAGAAATGGGTATCCCCAGCGAGCGAACGAGTTTTCCTAGTTTATACGAGGGGACATCTGGGATAAGCTTTTGGGCTAAATCTACGGTACACAAGGATTGACGTTCAAAGTCAAAGCCTAAGCGTTTAAATTCTGTTCGAATAATGCGGTAGTCAAACTCGGCATTATGAGCGACTAAAACGGCGTCTTCGGTAATTTCGACAATACGCTTTGCGACCTCATGAAATTTAGGCGCATTGACCAGCATTTTACTGTTGATGCCTGTAAGGCGTTGAACAAAGGGTTGGATTTCTTTTAAAGGGTTGACCAGACTAGAGAATTGATCGACAATGGTATTCCCGTCAAAACGGTAGATAGCAATTTCTGTAATGCCCTCTTCATTGAACTTTCCTCCGGTGGTTTCTACATCGACAATTGCGTACATGCTAGTAGTTTCGTTCCCCAAAGATTTTGCTGCCCACACGAATCAGATTACTGCCTTCTTCTATGGCGATAGGATAATCCCCACTCATCCCCATAGAGAGGATGGAAAAGTCTTGTAGTTGGGTAGCGGTTTGGACAAAGTGTTTTTTTAGCGAAGCAAATTCTGCGCGAATTTGATCTTGATCAGAAGTAAAGGTCGCCATGCCCATTAAACCGACCAATCGAACATTAGGATAAGCCCCCGCCTGTGCATTCTCGACGATCTGTGCTAATTCGCTGGCGTCTAAGCCAAATTTAGTTTCCTCTTGGGCGATATGCATTTGTAATAAACAATCAATCACTCGCTCGCTTTTAGCCGCCTGCTTGTTGATTTCTTTGAGCAATTTTTCGCGATCTACACCGTGAATCAAACTCACATAAGGTGCCATATATTTGACCTTATTGCTTTGCACATGACCAATCATATGCCATTCGATATCTTTGGGTAAAGCCTCGAATTTACGGGTCATTTCTTGGATTTTATTTTCGCCAAAAATGCGTTGTCCCGCTTCATAAGCCGCTTGTAAATCCTCTTCGGGTTTTGTTTTAGAAACCGCGACTAAGCTAACCTCTTGGGGAATAGTCGATAAGACTTGGTGTAAATTTTCCTTAATGCTCATTGTGCAAAGATAAGGCGACCATCAGAATTCTCCATTGCTGGGCTTTATTTTATTTGGCCTTCGGCCAAAGGGGTAAAACATAAACCTGTGGGGAGCTTAGGCAAGATATAGGTGCTTTTAGGCGGAAGAATTTTTTGAGCTTTCGCCAAAGCGATGATTTTATCCAGCGATAGGGATTTATAATCGATAATAGCAGGGTAGGCTTTGGCCTTTTTAAGGCCTAATGTTCCTGGAGGATAATAATCGATGAATGACTTTAAATCGATCTTTTGTTGGGCACTAATGCCCAAAAGTTTTTCTACTATAAAGTTGCACTCCGTCAATGCTGTTGTCGCCTGACAGAAAATGTGCTTGCCTTTGGTCTTGATTTCAAAGGTCGCTGCTGCTTTATCACAAATGCTTTCTGGAGGAAGGTTTTGAAGGAGTTGTTCTGCTAACTGCTGGTCTTTAATGGCCCAAGTAAAGGCCTGATTTTGCACTTGATCTTTCGCCACTAAAAAGGAAAAAAGCAGGGGAGTGTTTCCATTTTCTTTCCCAGCATTTAAAGTGCTGGCATAACGGTGATGGCCATCGGCCAAATGGAACTGCTGTTCTTGCTCGCAAAAGTGAGATAGGCTTGAGACTTCTTGACTATTTAGGCTCCAAAATTGATGTTGTTCAGTCCCTAAATGGTATTGAAAATCTGCTTCTCGGGTTTTGATTTGTTTTCCTAATGTTGCTGAAGCAGTGTTGTTTTCATGCATTAAAAGCACGGGCTCTGCTTGAAAGCCAACCTCGTTTAAATAGTTTGAAAACATTTCAACTCGCTGGTCTAGTACCGCTTCGTGGGTGGTGATGTTCTGAGCTTCTATCGCTGCTAAAACTCCGGTAAGCACCCCTTCAAAAGACCCCTGAAGATTTTTGATGCGGTACCAAAAATGACCTTTTGAAGGACTTTGGTAGCTTTCGTTTTTGATCAAGGCCTTGATCCCCGCTTGGATGGCTCGGTGATTTTCTGACTTCTCAATAATGTCGACAAAGGCTTTAGGCCCTTGAATGCTTTTTGCCTGAGATTGCTCTAGTTGGCTAAGCGAGGGACAATAGAGGGAAAGTGGATGTATTTGGGGCATACTCCATGATTTAAAAGATGATTAAAAGCATTCAATGATTTGATATGCAACCCTTAAAGCTTCTGTAGCATGTGCCAAAGGAACAATGGGGGTAGTGTCATTTTCAATGGCATCGGCAAAGGTTTCCAGTTCTTCTAAGATAGCGTTAGAAGGCTGGATCTCTGGTGGATCAAAATAGATTTCTTTTTTAACTCCTTCAGCATTTTGTAAGACCAACGCAAATTCGTCGGTGTCTTCATTGGCTTCTTTCATTTTGACTACTTCGACTTGTTTGGTAAAGAAATCAACCGAGATATAGGCTTCTTTCTGGAAAAAGCGGAGTTTACGCATATTCTTTAAGGAAATACGACTGGCGGTAAGATTAGCCACTGCGCCGTTTTCAAATTCAATTCGCGCATTAGAAATGTCTGGGGTTTCACTCACCACTGCAACACCAGAAGCGGAAATGCTTTTTACGGGAGAGTTGATCACACTTAGAATAATGTCAATATCGTGAATCATTAAATCTAAAATCACCGAGACATCTGTTCCGCGAGGATTAAACTCTGCTAAGCGATGGGATTCGACAAACATGGGTTCCCCCAGGTTGTCTTTTACAGCCTTAAAGGCAGGGTTAAATCGTTCGACATGTCCCACTTGGCCCTTGACATCTTTGGCTTTAGCAAGAGCGACAAGCTCTTCCGCTTCGGTGACTGTATGGGTGATGGGCTTTTCAATAAAGATATGTTTCCCTGCTGCAATACATGCTTTGGCCACGGCGTGGTGGTAAAGAGTAGGGGTGACAATATCGATCACATCACAGGCGGCTATCAAGGCCTCTTGACTTTCAAAATAAGTATAGCCAGCACTTTCGGCTAGGGCTTTACTCGCTTCCGCATCGGGATCATAAAAGCCCACTAGGGTGTAGCGCTCAGATTCGTTGAGTAAGCGTAAGTGAATTTTTCCTAAGTGTCCAGCGCCTAAAACGCCAGCGGTTAAAGTCTTTTTCAATGCAGTAGATTTTATCCTATAAAGGTACACTTTTCACTAGAATTTTTTAAAAAGAATGCTTTTTCTCGTAGGATTAAAGTGTATTTTTGATCCCATGCAATTACCCATTGATTCCCCTAAACACCAAGGTCAGCGCATGCAACTTGTTGCATTGCTCAAGGAAAAAGGCATCGCCCATCGACAGGTGATTGCTGCCTTAGAAATGGTGCCTCGACACTGGTTTATGGATCCGGGATTAGCTTCACATGCCTATAAAAACAAGGCTTATCCCATCGCGGCAGAACAAACCATTTCCCATCCTTATACAGTGGCTTTTCAGTCAGAATTAATCGATGTAAAAGCAGGAGATAAGGTGCTTGAAATCGGGACTGGATCTGGTTATCAAACCGCCATTTTAAAGGCGATGCAGTTGGAGATTTACACCATTGAGCGACAGCGAGAGTTGTTTAAAAAGACCCAGCGCTTGTTTGATCAAATAGGGCTTCGCCCAAAGCAAGTATTGCTAGGTGATGGTTATTTAGGCTTGCCTAAAGACGGGCCTTTTGATGCGATTATTGTTACCGCCGGAGCACCTTATTTACCCAAAGCCTTATTGTCTCAGCTAAAAATAGGGGGTAGACTGGTCATTCCCATTGGAGAAGATCCGCAAATCATGCACCGCTATACCCGCACTGGGGACAAGCATTTTGACAAAGAGACTTTTGGAGAGTTTCGTTTTGTGCCGTTGTTAAAGGATAAGAATTAGAAGCGCAGCCTTACAAGGGTATCCTTGACAAATTCAATGCTTGAATCTTTAAAGTTTGGTGGACCATATAGGTTTGTAATTCCACTAGTGGCATAGGCCTCTTTTGGGCGTCCATTTTCTGAGAAATCCATGCGATAATTTCCATTTGAATCGTGCAAAAGCATGATGACGTAAATGCCTTTTGGTAATTCTGAAAACTGGAACTGCATTTCTCCTTGAGTAGCGACTTTCTCTTTACTCGCGACGGTTTTACTCGACATAAAGTTTTCTTTATTGTGAATTGAAAGCAGGATTTTGCCTTGATTGCTCGAGACATTTTCAATAAGGACAGTAAGGGTTTGCGTTGGATTTTCTTGGCCAAGAATAGGCGCAACAATGACTAAGCACAACAGGATAAAGATTTGGATAGGTTTCATAAGAAGGTAGGTTTAAAGGGTTTTAGTGTAAGATTTTAGGGCATCAAAATAGATTTTAAAAGCTTGTTGACCCTCTTTGGTAATATTGAGTTGGGTAAGAGGATAGTTGTCTTTAAAGCTTTTGTGAATGCTAATATAATTAGCTTTTTCCAGTTTTTTCAATTGTATGCTTAAGTTACCAGCAGTGGCGTTAGTAACCTCTTTCAATTCTTTGAAACTGACTTTTGGCTTTGCCATTAAATAGGCAATAACGGCAAGGCGAAGTTCGTTGTGAAGCAAGGGGTCTAACTTCTTAAACATGCTCTTTTTTGTGTTTAAAGTGCAGTATAATCCCTGGGATAAGAAAGCCTAAAATGGCGAGGATACCCATGAGTAAAGAATGATTGATTGCCGGAGTGAAAAAGGCAATATAACCCCCTATATTAAACATCAAACCGCAATAAAGCAAGAGTTTACTTCTGATAAAACTCGCTGCAACCCCCGTCGCAATCCCGATGAGGATTAATATGATGGGAACTAGACTTGTCTGTAAATAAGTAGAAAAGAAAAAGCCCATGAGCATAATGTTGAGTCCGGTAAACAACCATAAGCGTGAGGAGATGACGCTAAGGTGATTGCTGCTTTCGCTTTTACGTTCTTTATTTCTGTAATACCACATCATATACACCATGCCTAATGGCATTAAGAAATAGGGGTGCCAACTGATTTTGGCGAAGCCATTGTACAGCAAATACGTTTGGCTAAAAGAGGCGAGAGGTACAATACATCCCCATAGAATAAAGGCAAAACCGTTTTCTTCAAATCGAATTCTGGCTTTATGAATCATTTCTTCAATGAGTTCAATACTTCTTTCTGGACTTAAGGTAGATTTCTTCATAGTAGGTGAATTTATTGAATAAATATAAAGTAGTTTATTTTATAAATCAAATTTGTAAAAAAATTATTTTCTAAAATCCTTCTTAACACGAGCAAGGTCTCTCTTGTTTTCGCGGTCTTTGATGGTTTCGCGTTTGTCGTAAAGTTTTTTCCCTTTGGCTAAAGCGATGACTAATTTGGCGTAGCCTTTATCGGTCATAAACACGCGCAGGGGGACAATGGTTAAACCTACATTTTTGACTTCTTTCTCTAATTTGCGCAATTCTCGCTTGTTCATGAGGAGTTTGCGTTCTGCCTTAGGGCGGTGGTTGTAGTGGGTGCCCCAGGCGTATTCTTGTATGTTCATATTGATCACAAACAATTCTCCACGCTCATTGAATTCACAGAAACTATCGGTAATGGTAGCTTTACCCAAGCGGATGGATTTGATTTCCGTTCCCGTTAGGACAAGTCCCGCCGTATATTGCTCGATGAGCTCATATTCGAAGCGCGCTCGTTTGTTTTGTATGTTGATGTTTTTTTGCACAGCGCACAAAGGTACTTTATTTTATGTTTTTGCAGTAGTCTGTTAAAGTGAATATAAAGATCTTTCTTTTTTTAGAAAGCTGTATTTTTGTTAAAAAAGAAGCTTATGTTGTTGTCTCAATTTTAATTTGCCTTAAACCAAGTAGAGGAATTTCGTTTTCAAACCCCAGATGGGAGTTTTGTTCCCCCACATTTTCATATCACAGAGGTTGGGATGGTCCAGAAACACTTTATTGATTGCGGTGGAACAGAACGTAAAGAAACTAAAGTGAATTTCCAATTGTGGAGCTCAGACGATGTGTATCATCGCCTGCAACCGCAAAAGGTGATTGACATCATTCGTTTATCACAACAAAAAATAGGGATTAGTGACGAAGAAATCGAAGTGGAGTACCAAGGGGAGACCATAGGGAAATACGACCTTGATTTTGACGGGACGAATTTTGTCTTACTTTCTAAAGCAACCGACTGTCTTGCGAAAGACAACTGTGGGATTCCAGAGGAACGTCCAGCAGTAGCAGCCCAAGGTAACTGTGCCCCGGGTTCTGGTTGTTGTTAATTTCCTTTTAATAAATCCTTTTTCTTCTTGATTATTTGCATGGTGAATCCTAGGGATTTAACTACTTTTGTGCTTTAAATTATGACCATGCAGAAAGACACCGCAATTTTTGATTTAATTCAAGAGGAGGAAAACCGCCAACTCAATGGGATTGAGTTGATTGCCTCAGAAAATTTCACTTCTCCCGCAGTGATGGAAGCCACCGGCTCTGTCCTGACCAACAAATACGCCGAGGGGTACCCTGGAAAGCGTTATTATGGCGGCTGTGAAGTAGTAGATAAAGTAGAGCAATTAGCCATTGATCGTGCCAAAGAATTATTTGGCGCAGCCTATGCTAACGTGCAACCTCACTCAGGTTCACAGGCTAATACCGCTGTTTTTCACGCATTTATCAAGCCCGGAGATAAGATTCTAGGCTTTGATTTATCGCATGGAGGTCACTTGACACATGGCTCGCCAGTTAACTTTTCTGGGCGTTTATACGAAGCCCATTTTTATGGCGTGCAGGAAGACACCGGTTGTTTAGACTATGATAATATTCGCGCTATCGCAAAAGAGGTGCAGCCTAAAATGATCATCGCAGGAGCTTCGGCTTACTCGCGTGACATTGACTTTGCAAAGTTTCGTGAAATCGCCGACGAAGTAGGAGCTTTCTTACTCGCCGATATTTCTCACCCTTCTGGTTTAATCGCGACAGGCTTATTGAGTAATCCTATCCCGCATTGTCATGTGGTAACCACCACAACCCATAAAACCTTACGCGGTCCTCGTGGAGGTCTTATTTTAATGGGCGAAGACTTTGATAATCCTTTTGGGATCACCTTAAAAAATGGTACGGTTCGCAAAATGTCTCACTTATTAGACATGGCCGTTTTCCCAGGAAACCAAGGGGGACCTTTAGAACACGTTATTGCCGCGAAGGCAGTCGCTTTTGGCGAATGTTTAGCGCCATCTTATAAAACCTATATGCAACAAGTGCAAAAGAATGCACAGGCCATGGCCAAAGCTTTTGTTGCACGTGACTACCACTTGATTTCTGGCGGAACAGACAACCACTTGATGTTGATCGACTTGCGCAACAAGAATATCACCGGGAAAGACGCTGAATTAGCGCTTGTAAAAGCTGAAATCACCGCTAACAAGAACATGGTTCCTTTTGACGATAAGTCGCCATTTGTAACCTCAGGAATTCGTGTTGGGACAGCAGCGATTACCACCCGTGGGTTAAAAGAAAACGAGATGGAAGCCATCGTTGCTTTAATCGATCGTGTAATCAATAACTATCAAGACGAAGCCGTTTTAGCTGAAGTTGCTAAAGAAGTTCATGCATTAATGGCCGGTCGCGATTTGTTCAACTACTAAATCACAGTATATTTTAATTAAAGAGGATGTTCTTTTGATGCGAAGCAGTTGCTGTTAGCCAAAGAGTATCCTCTTTCTTTTTGCATAATATTAAATCACTACGCTCATGAAAATTCTCGGAATCGGAAAAAACTACGTCAACCACAAAGACGAAATAAGTACGTATAAAAACGGAAAGCAAATCATCTTCTCTAAGCCTGAATCTAGTTTAGTATTCAACAACGAAGATGTAGAGTTTCCATCGATAACCGATAATTTGGTCTATGAGGTAGAGCTCGTCGCTCGTATCGGAAAAGAAGGCAAAGACATTGCCGAAACAGCTGCAGCGTCTTTTATCGACGCTTTTGCGATAGGGATTGATTATACGGCTAAAGATGTCTTGAATCTTTATCGTGAGACAAAACACCCCTGGGATCTCGCCAAAGGCTTTGACGGTGCCGCACCAATTTCTGCCTTTAAAAGCATCGACCAATTTCCTGATTTAGCCAATATCAATTTTGATCTTAAGATCAACGGAGAAGAGAAGCAAGTAGGGAATACCGATATGATGATTTATAACTTTACTGAAATCATCGCATATGTTTCCAAGTTTATGACCCTACAACCGGGGGATTTAATCTTTACCGGAACCCCTGCCAGCGGGACTGGACAAATTTTTAAAGGCGATCACTTACAAGCTGCGATTGAAGGAGAGTTGCTTTTGGATTTTAAGATGGTGTAAGGAATACGGGCATTTCGACTCCGCTCAATGACCGCAGTAGGAAACTGAGCCTGTCGAAGGATGTTGACGTGTCTATGCAGAGAAGCATAAATCACAGTTTAACTCTACCTTTTATCAATTTTAAGGAAAGTATTTACGCAAAAATAGCATGCACCTCTTCTGGAATACGCAGGAGCTTTTGGGTTGTAGAATCGAGGTAGCACCACTGGGTGCTGCATTGTGCGACAAGGGTATTCGAATCTCCTAAAAAGAAACGCACCCGGCGTTCACTTAGAAAACCTTCGGTGAGTGCTACATGGGTGACAACCCTAAGGTGATCGCCCAGTTTCGCTTGGCGTTTGTATTCGATATGGTGGGAGCGGACTACCCAGAGTCCAAATTCTGTTGGATTATCACGAATCAAATGCTGCCAGTGT
>JBDNAJ010000087.1:0-5276 GCA_039768455.1 Candidatus Arcticimaribacter sp. | reverse complement strand
TGCGATAATAGAACGCTTTGGAAGATTCTTAGCAATCCGTCAATCTGGACTGCATATTAAAATTCCACTGATTGATCGTGTCGCTGGGAGAATGAGTCTAAAAATATTACAATTAGATGTCATTGTAGAAACAAAAACGAAAGATGATGTCTTCGTTAAACTGAAAGTTTCTGTGCAGTATAAAGTGTTAGCAGATAAAGTATATGATGCTTTCTATAAGTTGGATTATCCGCAAGACCAAATCACTTCTTATGTATTTGATGTGGTTAGGGCAGAGGTTCCCAAAATGAAATTGGACGATGTCTTTGAAAAGAAAGATGATATCGCCAATGCCGTTAAGAGAGAATTAAATGATGCCATGATCAATTATGGGTATGATATCATCAAAGCATTGGTGACCGATATTGATCCTGACCAACAAGTAAAGGAAGCAATGAATCGTATCAATGCCGCAGAACGCGAAAAAGTTGCAGCACAATATGAAGGAGACGCTGCGCGTATCCTAATCGTTGAAAAGGCAAAGGCTGAAGCTGAAAGCAAAAGGTTACAAGGACAAGGGATCGCGGATCAAAGAAGAGAAATTGCTAGAGGGCTGGAAGAATCTGTAGACGTCTTAAACGGAGTTGGAATCAACTCGCAAGAAGCCTCTGCATTGATTGTTGTAACACAACATTATGACACCCTTCAATCCATAGGAGAAGAAACCAATAGTAATCTTATTTTACTCCCTAATTCTCCTCAAGCGGGAAGTGATATGTTGAATAATATGGTTGCTTCTTTTACTGCCAGTAATCAGATTGGCGAAGCGATGAAGGAGCAAAATCAAAAGAAAAAAGGTGGGGATAAACCTACTGCTTCTTAGCCCAGGTATCTCTAAGACCAACAATTTTATTGAAAACTAGATTAGATGACGTTGTGTCAAAATCTGGTGTATAATATCCTAAACGCTGAAATTGAACTCTTTCTCCGATAGCTAATGCTGCTAATGAAGGTTCGACTTTAGCGTTTTGTATGGATAATGAATCCGGATTGACAAAATCTAAAAAGGATTGCTCTTTGTGTTGATCTGGACTTTCATCGCTAAATAAACGATCGTAATTTCTTACCTCAGCATCAACAGCATGTTGAACACTTACCCAATGGATTGTTCCTTTCACTTTACGCATACTCGCTTCTGACCCAGATCCGCTTTTACTATCAGGGTCATAAGAACAATGAATTTCAGTAATATTACCTTCGGAATCTTTTGTAACAGACTCACCCTTAATAATATAGGCGTTTTTTAGACGTACTTCTTTCCCTAATGTAAGACGAAAAAATTTACGGTTTGCTTCTTCCTTGAAGTCTTCTCTTTCGATGTATAATTCCTTAGAAAAAGGAAGTGTTCTTGAACCTTGAGATTCGTCTTCTGGATTGTTAATCGCTGTTAACTCCTCTGTCTGTCCTTCAGGATAGTTTGTGATAATCAATTTGACAGGGTTAACAACTGCCATAACTCTGGCAGAAGTTTTATTGAGCTCTTCGCGAACACAATATTCAAGTAGAGAAACGTCAATAACATTTTCACGTTTTGATATTCCTGCAGTAGTGACAAAATTAATGAGCGCTTGCGGCGGATAGCCTCTGCGACGCATCCCAGAAATGGTAGGCATTCTAGGGTCATCCCAATCACTAACATGTTGTTCTTCGACTAATTGGGCAAGTTTGCGTTTAGAAGTTACCGTATAAGATAAGTTTAAACGAGCAAATTCACGCTGATAAGGACGTAAGTAGTTTGAAGAAGGGAGTTGGTCTAAAAACCAGTCGTAAAGCTCTCTATGGGGTTTAAATTCAAGTGTACAGAGCGAATGAGAGACTTGTTCTATATAGTCTGATTCACCATGTGTCCAATCATACATAGGATAAATGCACCAGGCATCGCCTGTTCTATGATGGTGCTTAAAGAGGATGCGGTACATCACTGGATCACGCATTAACATATTTGGCGAAGCCATATCAATTTTAGCGCGTAAAACATGTGATCCTTCTGGATGCTTTCCTGCTTTCATCTCTTCGAAAAGTGCAAGGTTTTCTTCTAGCGGTCTGTCACGAAAAGGACTGTTTACTCCGGCTTGTGTTGGAGTTCCTTTTTGATCGGCAATGGTGGATGAGTCTTGGGGATCGATATAAGCTTTCCCTTCTTTAATGAGAAAAACAGCCAATTGATAAAGTTGTTCAAAGTAGTCTGAGGCATAGCATTCCTTATCCCACTGATAACCTAACCATTCAATATTTTCTTTAATTGCGTCAACAAAAACTTGGTTTTCTTTGACCGGATTGGTATCATCAAACCTTAAATTTACTGGAGCATTATAACGCTTCCCCAAATTGAAATTTAATGCGATGGCTTTTAAATGTCCAACATGCAGATAGCCATTAGGTTCTGGAGGGAACCTAAAACGAATTTGATTTTGATCAAAACCGTTCGCTAGATCTTCTTCGATAATATGTTCGATAAAGTGTAAAGGTGCTTTCTCTTCAGACATAAAAAAACTTTTAGCAAAGATATTAAAAAGGCTGGGGTGCTTGAGATTAATAGATGAATTATATCTTTAACAAAAAAAATAAATGGGCATCATTAGGGTTCACGATATAAAAATCCATACCAATCATGGTTGTATGGAGGAAGAAGCAAAAATCGGTAGCGATTATATTGTCAATGCTGTTGTAAAAACAGACTTAAATCTATCTGCTCAAACAGATGATTTAAAATACACCGTCGATTATGTTGCGATCTATAGTATCGTATTTGAAGAGATGAAAGTAAGGGCTAAATTATTAGAAACCGTTGTGCAAAGAATAATAGACCGAGTGTTAAATGAACATAAAAGCGTAGAAGAGGTAACGATTGAGGTGCAAAAATTAAACCCACCTATTGGAGGAAATGTAGGTTATGTAAGTGTAGAAAGAAAAGGTAAAAGAGCTTCTTGATAAAAAAATAAAAAGCGTATTTTTGCAGCATGGCACCGTGGCCGAGTGGCTAGGCAGAGCTCTGCAAAAGCTTGTACAGCGGTTCGAATCCGCTCGGTGCCTCTTTAAAAACCCTTCTTTTAGAGGGGTTTTTTATTTTAGTTCATTTCTACAATCGTCCCACCAATCACTTTTTTGCGAATCAATTTTGTAGGTTTCCCATGAATACGAACTGTTCCGCCAACACTAACCGTTGCTTCTAATAATTCAGAAGCGTGTAGATAAGCTACACCGCCAGCAGTTACTTTAACCGTTGTTTGTTCGGTTAAAAGCTTTTCCCCTTCGCAAATTCCTCCACCCAGAATTGATACTCTATGTGAAGTAGCTTTCCCAGAAATATTTAAAAAACCTCCCGATTTTACGCGAGAATCTATTTTTTCTGAAGTAATATTTAAGGTTTGTCTAGAGCCTTCATGTGCTTTTAAAATAATACTGGTCGTATTAATTTCTGCCGTAGATTCGAGCGTACTTCCTTGGTAAGTGTGCAAAGCATCTAGATCTTCTGTAAAATGCAATTCAACATAAGTTGTTGATGGGTTGAGAAGTTGATCTATACTGTGTCTAATTTTTAAAACATCTTTCTTTAAGGTAAAAACTACTGTTTCTATATTATCACCAAAAATGACCATCTTATTCGTATCTGATGGAATGAGTTTAACATGAATCCCAGAATAAACTTTTACGCCAATGAATGGCGAAATAGAAACCTCTTTAGACTTCTGTGCAGAAGTTGTTACCGAGATTAAAAAGAAAAGAAAGAGAAGCTTTTTCATATCGTGAAAGGTTGAGTTTAAATATAATAATTATTGGTCTTCTTGAACCATGGTAAAATCTAAATGTCGTTTTATCAAATCTGCTTTTGCAACAGTTACTGTTACGGTATCTCCTAATTGATAAATCTTTTTTGTTCGTTCCCCAACTAAAGCGTGATTGCGGTCATCAAAAAAGAAATAGTCTCCGGGAACATCTTTGATCCGCACCATTCCTTCACACTTATTTTCAATAATCTCTACATAAATACCACGGTCTGTTACCCCAGATATTACTCCTGCAAATTCTTCTCCAATATGGTTTTCCATAAATTTAATTTGCATAAACTTAATAGAATCACGCTCTGCTTTTGTGGCTAATTGTTCTCGTTGAGAAGAATGTGTACTTGCCTCTTCAAGTTGGTCAAGTGAAGGCCATTTTTCTTTATTGAGATGCTGGGCTAATAAACGATGCACCATGACATCGGGATAACGACGAATAGGTGAAGTAAAATGTGCATAATAGTCAAAAGCTAAACCGTAATGACCAATATTTTGTGTCGTGTATTCTGCCTTACTCATACATCGAATGGTTAAGGTATCAATCATGTTTTGCTCTTGTTTCCCTTGGGTATCCAAAAGAAGTTTATTGATTGACTGACTAACATTTTTGGTTTTTAGATTCAATTGATAACCAAAGCCAGCCACAACTGTTTGTAGGTTGTTAAGTTTTTCAGGATCTGGTTCGTCGTGAATTCTATAAACCATCGGTAAGGGTTTGTCTCTTTTTCCAGCAAAGCGAGCTACTTGCTTATTTGCTAAAAGCATAAACTCTTCAATCAGCTTATTAGCGTCTTTTGAAGATTTAAAGAAGACACTTTCTGGCGTATTATCTTCTTTTAAATTAAAATTAACTTCGACGCGATCGAAAGAAAGCGCTCCGCTTTTCATGCGATCCTTTCTTAAATTTTTAGCGATTTTATCTAAAGTAATAACCGCATTAAAAGTGGCATCATCAACGGTATATGATCCACTGCGTAAAGAATTCTTTTCTGAAACGGTAGGCGTTTGAGACTCTATCATATCTTGTGCTTCTTCATAAGCAAATCGATGATCAGAATAAATTACTGTTCTCCCAAACCATTCCTTTTTTATCTCACCTTTTCCATTGATTTGAAAAACAGCAGAGAAAGTGTATTTTTCTTCATGGGGACGTAAAGAACAAACCCCATTAGATAAAACTTCCGGTAACATGGGGACAACTCGATCCACTAAATAAACAGAGGTTGCTCTGTCCAATGCCTCTTGATCTAGGATACTCCCAGGCTGAACGTAATGGGAAACATCGGCAATATGAATACCAACTTCATATAAATCTTCTCCTAAAATTTCAAACGATAAGGCATCGTCAAAATCTTTGGCTGTTTTAGGATCTATCGTAAAAGTAAGTACATCTCTAAAATCCCTTCTTTTCTTAATTTCTTCTGCTGTGATACGTTGATCTATCTCTGCAGCTGC
>JBDNAJ010000086.1:0-21571 GCA_039768455.1 Candidatus Arcticimaribacter sp. | reverse complement strand
TCCGCATCCACGCATGGTGTTGCAAAAGGACACCTCAATTCGTTTGATTGATACATTAAAAGAAAAAGAAAGATTATTAGCTTCTTTAGGGGTAGATATCTTAGTCATCCACCCTTTCTCAAAAGAATTTTCACGTCAAACCGCAGACGAATTTACCCGCGACATTCTTGTAAAGGCCTTCAAAATAGAACACTTGATCATAGGCTATGATCATCGTTTTGGCAGAAATAGAGAAGCTACCGTTGATGATCTTATCAATGCTGGTGAAACCTATGGATTCTCTGTAGAAAAGATCGAAGCCCAAGAAATCGCCTCGGTCAATGTGAGTTCAACAAAAATTCGCGCCGCTTTAGAAGAGGGTAAAATGAAAATCGCCACTGACTATCTCAATCGCCCTTTTCGCTTAAGCGGAAAAGTAATTGAAGGAGAAAAAATAGGCAGAACCATTAACTTTCCTACCGCTAACCTACACATTGAAGAAACGTACAAACTCATGCCTTGTGACGGAGTTTACTTTATTCAATCGCAACTAGAGAATACCTTGGTTTATGGAATGATGAATGTAGGCTTCCGCCCTACGCTTGAAGGCGAAAAACGCAGTTTTGAAGTTCATTTTTTTGACTTTAAACAAGACCTATATGGAGCATTATTACACATTGACTTGCTTGAATTAATTCGCAAAGAAAAGAAGTTTGACTCCCTCGAAATGCTCAAAGCTCAATTAGAAGAGGATCAAGCAAAATGCCGTCAATTGATTCCTGCTAAATAGCACTATAATGAAGCACAAAATTTTATCTTTGTGCCAGAGATTTATTGCATGATACCACTAAAACAACTTAGAGAAAATAAAGCAGCAGCTTTAGAAGGACTTCAAAGAAGAAACTTTAAAGAACTTGAGCTGGTTGATACCCTTTTAGCTGCAGACGAAAAAAGACGTAAAACTCAAACCGAGTTAGACAGTCAGCTTGCAGAGGCCAATCAATTGGCCAAAGAAATTGGGCAACTCTTTAAAAGTGGGAAAGCACAAGAAGCTCAAGGTTTAAAAGAACGCTCTGCAGTACTTAAAACCAGTACAAAAGCTTTACAAGAAGAAATGCAAAGCTTAGAAAAGGAAATTCTTGAGCTGCGCTATCAAATCCCTAATGTCCCTCAAGCAAGTGTTCCTGCGGGAAATTCTGAAGAGGATAATGAAGAATTAGAAAAAGGAGGCACTATGCCTACCCTAGCAGAGGGAGCCCTTCCCCATTGGGAACTGGCTAAAAAATACGACCTCATCGATTTTGATCTAGGCAGTAAAATTACTGGTGCTGGATTCCCCGTTTACAAAGGGAAAGGCGCTCGTCTACAACGTGCACTCATCAACTATTTCCTTGATAAAAATACAGCAGCAGGCTATCGCGAAATGCAAGTCCCCCATTTAGTCAATGAGGCTTCTGGTTATGGAACCGGTCAATTACCCGATAAAGAAGGGCAAATGTATCACGTAACCGGCGATGACCTCTATTTGATTCCTACCGCAGAAGTACCCTTGACTAATATGTACCGCAATGTTCTTTTAGAAGAAAAGGAACTCCCTATCGCAGTTACAGGATATACCCCTTGTTTTAGAAGGGAAGCGGGAAGCTATGGGGCGCATGTTCGCGGCTTAAACCGCCTGCATCAATTTGATAAAGTAGAAATTGTGCGCTTAGAAACCCAAGAACGCTCTAATGCCGCCTTAGAAGAAATGATGCAACACGTCAAAGGAATATTGGCAGAACTAGATTTGCCTTATCGTGTGCTGCGTTTATGTGGTGGGGATTTAGGCTTTACCTCTGCCCTAACTTATGACTTTGAAATGTATTCTGCTGCACAAGAAAAGTGGCTAGAGATCAGTTCTGTTTCTACCTTTGAAGGATATCAGGCAGAGCGTTTACAACTGCGCTACAGAACCAAAGACGGGCAAAAACAAAACGTTCATACCTTAAACGGAAGCTCTTTGGCTTTGCCTCGCGTACTTGCTACACTTTTAGAAAATTGTCAAACCCCAGATGGAATTGTTCTCCCAAAAGCATTAGTCCCTTATACTGGTTTTGAAAAAATCGACTAAGTATGTTTATTTACAATGTAACCACACATGTAGAACCCACAGTTGAACAAGACTGGCTCAAATGGATGAAAGAAGATCATCTTCCTAAAATGATTCAAACTGGGCATTTTCAACAAGCGAAACTTTTCAAGGTGATTACAGATCAAGATCACGGCGGGATAAGCTATGCCGCACAGTATCACTGTAATTCGCACAAAGAATACCAAGAGTATATCAATCTACACGCAGATCAATTAAGGCAAGACGCCCTTGATCGTTTTGGCAACGCCATTCTAGCCTTTCGCACCCAGCTAGATGAAATCACAACTGTAGCATGAAAAGCGTTCGCCCAAAAAAGAAATTAGGGCAACACTTCTTGACCGATTTATCCATCGCCGAAAAAATTGCGCAAACCCTAGCCTTTGATCACTATGACAAGGTCTTAGAAATAGGTCCAGGAATGGGTGTGCTCACTCAGTTTTTACCCTGGAAAGAAGGCAAAGTTTCCTTGATTGAATTAGACCGTGAGTCCATAGAATACCTTCAAGCGAACTATGTTAGCATGATCGATAAAATCCACGAAGGGGATTTTTTAAAAATCGATTTAAGCACTTTAATGGGCGAAGCTCCTTTTGCCATTATTGGCAACTTTCCTTATAATATCTCGACGCAAATTGTCTTTAAAACCTTAGAGAACAGGGATCAGATCCCTTTTTTCTCTGGGATGTTCCAAAAAGAAGTTGCGCAGCGCATTTGTGAACCTCCAGGGTCTAAGAAATACGGCATACTATCGGTTTTGACGCAGCTTTTTTATGAGGCCAAATATGAATTTACAGTTCCCCCTGGAGTTTTTAATCCCCCGCCAAAGGTAGACTCTGGCGTACTTACCCTTAAGCGGAAAGCTATTTATACTCTTGATTGCGACGAAAAGCTTTTGTTCAAAATTGTGAAAATGAGCTTCCAGCAAAGACGTAAAACTTTACGGAATAGCTTAAAAACCCTTGGACTTCCTAAAAATATTACAGAAGATAGTATCTTTGACCTGCGTCCCGAGAAACTTTCTGGAGACGACTTTATTGCGCTAACCAAAAAAATTGACCATGGCCAACTTCCAACTTGACGATGATTATGTAGGAGCAATAAAGTCCCTTATCCAAAAACAAAAGGATAAAAAACTCAAAAAACAGGTCCACGAATTACACTATGCAGATATAGCAGAGCTCATTGAGGAACTCGCTTTAGACGATGCAATCTACCTGGTTAAATTACTCGACAGTGAAAAAACTGCCGATGCCCTGGCCGAGGTGGATGAGGACTTTCGTGAAAAAATCTTAGGCCAACTTTCTGCTAAAGAAATTGCTGAAGAGGTAGAAGAACTCGACACAGATGATGCCGCAGATATCATTGCAGAATTACCCGAAGATCGCCAAGAAAAAGTCCTCTCTCAAATTGAGGATACCGATCATCTCAAAGACATTCGCGAACTTTTAAAGTATGAAGAGGATACTGCAGGGGGTTTAATGGCAAAAGAATTGGTCAAAGTGCACGAAGACCTCAGCGTCCTCAAATGTGTCAATGCCATGCGAAAACAAGCCGAAGAGGTGACCCGAGTACACTCTATTTATGTGGTAAATGCAAAGAATCAATTGCTGGGTCGTCTTTCGTTAAAAGATTTATTGACTGCAAATTCAAAAGCGATTGTCAAAGACATTTATATCCCTAAAGTAGACTTCGTCACTGTGGAGCAAGATGTGGAAGAGGTCGCGAGAATCATGTCAAAATATGACCTCGAAGCCATTCCCGTTGTCAACGATAAAAAAGAATTATTAGGGCGTATTACCATTGATGATATCGTCGATGTTATTAGAGAAGAAGCCGATAAAGATTACCAACTTGCCGCAGGTATTTCGAACGATGTAGAGGCAGATGATACCATCTGGGAACTCACCCGTGCGCGTTTACCCTGGTTATTTTTAGGTCTTTTAGGAGGTCTAGGTAGTGTCTTTATTTTAAAAGATTTTGAAACCATCATGAATCAACCGCGATTGCGCAGTTTATTCTTTTACACTCCATTGATTGCCGCCATGGCAGGTAATGTAGGGGTGCAATCCTCTGCCATTATTGTTCAAGGTTTAGCCAATGACATCATCAAAGGGTCTATGCTTCAACGGCTTTTTAAAGAGGTGGGATTAAGCTTGATCAACGGCTTTTTATTAGCCCTTGTGTTAATCGGTTTTGGACAAATCATGGGCCAAGAATTAATCTTGAGTCTAACCGTTGCGGGCTCCATGATGGGAGTAATCGTTATGGCAGCATTGATTGGTACCTTTGTCCCGATTGTCCTTGACAAACGAGGCATCGATCCAGCCATTGCCACTGGTCCATTTATCACCACTGCAAACGACATCTTTGGGATCTTTCTTTTCTTTTTTATGGCACAGGCCATTTTAGGTTTTTAAACAATAGTTATGCGCATTCTTCACCTTGACGAAAACCATCCCTTACTTGTAAAAGAACTTGAAAAAGCAGGCTTTCAAAATGCCCTGGCTTATACCGCCTCAAAAAGCGAAATCGAAAGAACCTTAAAAGATTACAACGGACTAGTAGTGCGTTCTCGCTTTCCGATTGACGCTTCATTTTTAGCTAAAGGAACGAACTTAAAATTTATCGCCCGTGTTGGCGCCGGAGTAGAAAACATTGATCAAGAAGCTGCAAAAGAACTAGGCATAGAACTCTTTGCAGCCCCTCTAGGTAATGCAAACGCTGTGGGAGAACACGCCCTGGGCATGCTGTTAGGTTTGATGAATAAACTGCGCTTAGCCCATCAATCCATCCAAGCCGGAGAATGGCTACGCGAAACCCACCGTGGCGAAGAACTAGAAGGAAAAACAGTAGGGATTATTGGCTATGGCAATATGGGGAAAAGCTTCGCCAAAAAGTTATTAGGCTTTGATGTAAAGGAAGTCATTTACTACGATATCGAAACAAAACCTTCTGATGATATTGCCCGTCAAGTCGCGTTAGAAGAACTACAAGCAAAGGCCGATGTCTTAAGCTTACACACCCCACAAACACCATTGACCAAAGGGATGATTGACGCTGCTTTTTTAGCTAAAATGCAGCAGCCTTTTTGGCTCATCAATACCGCTAGAGGCAGTGCTGTAAAAACGGGAGATCTTGTACAAGCCCTGAAAAACGGAACAGTAAAAGGAGCTGCCCTTGATGTTTTAGAATATGAAAAAAGCTCTTTTGAAAATCTCTTTACAACAGAGATCTCTAGTGACTTTAGCTATTTATTAGCCGCTGACAATGTTTTACTTTCTCCCCATGTTGCAGGGTGGAGTATAGAAAGTCACCGCAAACTAGCCCAAATAATCGTACACCAGATAGTTTTAAACTATAAGCAACTTTAGTTGGCTAAAACCACTTGCAAAGTCTCTCTAGTGCGTTGTTCTAACAAAATCTTTTCGCCATAACTGCGCACCTTTTCTTTGGCTGCTTGATCAAAATGACGCACGGTGAATAGATTCACATCTTCTGTAACCGTTACTTTAAACTTCGCTCTTAATTCTGCTAATAACTCCTCTAGACGGTTGTATTTATTGTTCACTACAACAGAGAAACTAATGGCTGAATTTTGAATCAATTCCACCCGCATTTGAAAGCGCGAGAGTAAGGCAAATATCTCTGATATATTGTCTTCGACGATAAAGGAAAAATCGAGGGAAGAGAGTTTTAATAAGACTTGATCTTTTTTGATAATAAAGCAAGGCACATGTGGCTCGAGCGTTTGCCCTTTAGACACCGCTGTACCCTTTCCTTCTGGGGCGATAAACGAACGTACATAAAGTGGGATTTCTTTGCGTTGTAAAGGCTGTAGGGTTTTAGGGTGGATCACAGAAGCCCCGTAGAAAGCTAATTCAATGGCCTCGCGATAAGAAATTTGATTTAATAAAACCGTGTCTTCAAAATGACGTGGATCCCCGTTCAATACTCCAGGAACATCTTTCCATATGGTCACCGATTCTGCTCCTAAAGCATAACCAAAAATCGCCGCAGAATAATCTGATCCTTCCCGCCCTAAGGTGGTCGTAAAGTTATTTGTATCACTGCCTATAAAGCCTTGTGAAACAATTAATTTTGCGCCATTGACTTGTTCTTTGATTTTAGTTTGGGTCAACTCCCAGTCTAAGTTCGCATCGCGATAATAATCATCTGTTTTAACACATTGACGCGCGTCTAACCATTTTGCAGGTAGGCCGATAGAGACTAAGTAATCTACAATAATAGTGGTCGATAACAACTCTCCAAAACTTACCGTTTGATCATAAACAAAACTGTAATTAGGCGCCTTATTATGCTCAAAAAAGGTAGCCAACTCTTGGATTAACCCACGCACTTTATCCACTAAAGGAGCTTTATTTTCCCCTAATAAATCCGCTACAATGTCTAAATGAAAGGCCTCTAACTCTTGTAGAGCCGTTTTTAATTGACCAGGATTATTTTGATAGGTTTCCACCACTGCTTCAAGGGCATTAGTCGTTTTCCCCATTGCTGACACAATGATCAACACATCTTCATAGCCTACTTTTTGTAAAACATTGGCTACATTTTTTACACTAGGTGCATCTTTTACAGATGCCCCTCCAAACTTAAATATTCTCATTTTTCTTTCGCTAAATAGTGTTGCATCGCAACCTCATCCATTTGTACAGTGCACCAGTCATTTAAGACATTTGCACCACTTTCTTTATAAAAATTTACTGCATGGGTATTCCAGTCTAGGACCACCCATTCTATGCGTCTTACTTTTTGCGAAGCAGCATAATCAATAAAGGCAGTATATAATGCTTTTCCTACTCCGGTACCACGTTCTGACTGAGTGACAATCAAATCTTCCAGATGCAAGGTTGGGCCTTTCCAGGTCGAATAACGCGGATAAAACAATGCCATCCCGATAATGCTTTCCCCTTTTTCGGCCACAATACATTTAAATTTTGGGCTATCGCCAAAGGCATCACGGATCAAGTCCTCTTGCGTGACGACGATAGCATCGGGTTCCTTTTCGAAATCGGCTAATTCTTGGATCAAGGCCAAAACCGATGTCATATCCTTTTCTTCTGCAAAACGTAAATTCACTGCATTCATGTGGCAAAAATAGTATTGTTAATAGGATTGGACTTTGTTTAACTAGTTTTTTCACAATTTGTTAGAAAACTGTGAGATTCGATTTACCACCAGTTAGCAATCGCTTGACCAAAGGCTATAGGGTTTTCTGCATGTAACCAATGTCCTACCTTTTCTATGGTAACCAGTGTGTTTTGAGGAAAGTGATGTCGCAACAATAACTCATCTCCAGTTTCAATATAACCTGAATGTTCTCCTTTTAAAAAGAGGGTCTTCCCGGGGTACTGCATCTCCTGTGAAAGACTTGTCCCTATTTGATCACTGGCATTTTTTAAAACAGCAATGTTGATTCGAAGCCCCAATTGTGTTGGAGTTACACGATAAATATTTTTTAATAAAAATTGACGCGTCCCTGCTTCTTTAACATAATTAGAAAGCGTTTGATCTGCTTCTTTTCGGCTGGAAATTTGACTAAAATCTAAGGCTGCAAGACCATTTAATATTTGCTGATGATGAGGGGGATATGCTTTTGGAGCAATATCTGCCACTATTAATTGGGTTACTTTTTCTGGATACGCACAAGCGAATTGCATGGCTACTTTCCCGCCCATAGAATGACCTAGGAGTGTCACTTTTGCGAGTTTATGAGCATCAAAATAATGTAAGAGATCTTCTGCCATAAAATCATAATCGAAGTCCTCGCTCCAAAAACTTCTTCCGTGATTGCGTTGATCAATAAGGTGGACGCGCCAGCCTTGTGTTGCCCAGTGTTTTGCATGGGTTTTCCAATTGTCACCCATGCCTAAAAATCCGTGTAAAATCAAGAGGTCTTTTTCGCCTTCCCCTATAATGAGGCTATGCAAAACATCCATTAGGCCAAAAGAGATAAATAGCGTTTTACAACCGTTTCAAAGCCTAGATAAAGGGACTCACTCATCAATGCATGCCCGATAGAAACTTCTAATAAATCTGGGATTTCTTGTGCAAAAAAAGCGATATTTTCCAAGCTTAAATCGTGACCTGCATTAATGCCCAGTCCTAGTTTATTGGCTAAAATTGCAGCCTCTCGGTAGGGTGCGATGGCAGCTTCTTTATCAGACGAATATTGTTCGGCATAAGCCTCTGTGTATAATTCGATACGATCTGTTCCTGTGGCGACTGCTCCTTCAATCATTTTTAAATCTGGATCGACAAAAATAGAGGTGCGAATTCCCGCAGCTTTAAATTGAGCAATAACCCCTTTGAGAAAGTCAGCGTGAGCAAGGGTATCCCAACCTGCATTTGAGGTAATGGCATCTTCTGCATCTGGCACTAGGGTAACTTGGGTAGGTTTTATGGCTAAAACCAAATCCATAAATTCTGGAATTGGGTTCCCTTCTATATTGTATTCTGTGCTTACTACAGTGGGTAAATCTTTGGCATCATCATAACGAATATGTCGTTGATCTGGTCGTGGATGTACCGTGATGCCTTGCGCACCAAAGGTTTGCAAATCTGTCGCAACCTTTAAAAGATCAGGCACATTCCCACCTCTTGAATTGCGTAAAGTGGCAACTTTATTAACGTTAACGCTTAATTTGGTCATCTTTCTTTTTTTGGGTAAAATTACAAACTTTGCCCCCGCTACCCTATCAAATTGAATGAAAAACACAAGCGAAGGGATAGCTTGAGCTTTGACGATCATAATTTCGTAAGTTTGTATAAAATCTAGTGCATGCAAATTGCAGTTCTTTGCCCGTTTATGAAACCCGTCTCTATAGGTTATGCCGAAGGCATTATCGAACATTTGATGGGATTAAAAGTAAAAGTCATTGTCGATGAACAATTGCATGCAGGCTTAGAAAACCTTCCGTTAAAAGAACAATTAAAGGTTTTTAAAACCCTTGATAGCAATACAGATTTCCTTATTTGCATAGGCGGTGATGGTTCTATGTTACAAGCTGTAACAAGAGTAAAAGACAGTGGTGTTCCTATTCTTGGCATAAATACAGGTCGCTTAGGCTTTCTTACTAGCTTACAAAAAGAGTCCCTCAACAAAGGTCTAGAAGCCCTTTGGGAAAAGAAATACAGCTTAATTGAAAGAACACTTTTAGAGGTCAAATTAGGACAAGAACAAACATTATTAGGGGACTTTCCTTATGCGCTAAATGAAATAAGTGTAAGTAGAAAAGACAGCGCTTCTTTGATCAGTGTTAAGGTTCAAATTAACCATCACGAATTAACCACCTATTGGGCAGATGGCTTAATAATATCAACGCCTACGGGTTCTACTGGTTATAATTTAAGTAGTGGCGGACCCATTGTACTACCCGGAACACCAGCTTTAGTAATGACTCCTATCGCCCCGCACAATCTCAATATTCGCCCTTTGGTTTTACCTGATAATTCTGTGATTCAACTCGAAGTTTCTGGAAGAGAAGAACAACATCTTCTATCGCTAGACTCCCGTTTGGTTACCCTTCCACATAATACCCCCATTCACATTCAAAAAGCAGACTTCTCGATATCGACAATTCAGTTTGATGATTCGGCATTCTACAACACTTTAAGAGAAAAATTATTCTGGGGCTTAGACAAGAGAAATTAAACAATAAATCTGTCTAAAATCAGTTTAATGTAATAGTAGTGTCCAAGCATCTCGCTTGCACATTGTTTGCACCCTAAACTGAATGAAAAGGATCGGCTTACTTATTGTATTTTTTTGTTGCTTTCTGCCTGCAAAGGCACAGATCCATGAATTGGGTGTTTTTATAGGAGGCAGTAATACCATTGCCGATATTGGGCCGACAAAATTCGTCTATGCAAACTCTCCTGCTTTAGGCTTAATTTACAAATGGAATATCACCACACGTTATGCTATACGAGCAAGTTTTGTCAACAGCAAACTCAAGAGTTATGACTTTTATGCACAAGATTTGAGTCGCTTCAACCGCTTTATTGCAGTGGATAATACCATTAACGAATTCTCCCTGGGGTTTGAAGTCAATTTTTTTGAGTTTAATCTACATGATGATGACAAAGAATTCACCCCTTATGTTTATGCTGGAGTAAGTTACTTTGCTTATGATCAGTTAGAGATACCTTTACAACACCCAAACTCTGCATTTCCTATTGAAAAAGTGGGCAGTGAGATGGATTTATCTATCCCAGCAGTAGTTGGGATTAAAGCGAGTCTTTCGCCCTTATTCGTTTTGAGTTTAGAAACAGGAATTCGCTATGCATTTACCGATAATATTGACGGTAGTGCACCAGAAAATACTGCTCTTCAAAGGGGGGCTGCCTATAATAATGACTGGTATGTCTTTACTGGCTTTACTTTTAGTTATACCTTTGGTCAAATTCCGTGTTATTGTAAAGAAAAGAAATGATAGACGAAACCAATTTGCCGAAACACATTGCCATCATTATGGATGGGAATGGACGATGGGCAAAATCAAAAGGAAAGAATAGGGTTTTTGGTCATCGCAATGGAACCGAAGCCGTTCACAAAGTTGTTGAAGCTGCTGCAAGAATGCAGATTGAGCATTTAACCCTTTATGCTTTTTCCACAGAAAATTGGAACCGCCCTCAACAAGAAGTAAGTACTTTGATGGATCTGTTAATCAGAGCATTAAGAAGAGAGTTGAACAAGATGGTTAAAAACAACATTCAACTTAAAAGCATAGGGGATATTAGCAAATTACCTACTGAGGTAGAAAAGGAATTAATCGATACGATTAACAAGACAAAAGACAATGACGGAATGATTCTCACCCTTGCATTAAATTATGGTGCAAGACAGGAATTAACTCAAGCCATGCAACAAATTGCTGCCAAAGTTAAAAATAACATAATTTCCCCCGAAAATGTTGATGAAACCATTATTAATGAGCATCTTTACACGCAAAATTTACCTCCTGTAGATCTATTAATTAGAACTAGTGGAGAACAAAGAATAAGTAACTTTTTATTGTGGCAAATTGCCTATGCCGAGTTGTATTTCTCAGAGGTGCTATGGCCCGATTTTAATGAAAAACATTTTGAAGAAGCAATTACTAGCTACCAAAAACGAGAACGTAGATTTGGAAAAACAAGCGAACAACTCATCAGCTAAACCTTTTTTCAGCACAGTTATAGCATGCTCCTTTTTTGTAGTGCTTTTCTTTTGCAATCTCACTGCCAGAGCGCAAACGTCTAAATTTGTATCTGGAAAAGAATACACCATTGATTCCATACAGGTTGTAGGACTAAAAAGCTTTAACGAAAAAACGGTGATTTCTTACAGTGGACTAAGAAGGGGACAAAAGGTTCGTCTCCCTGGTGATCAAGTTAGTTCTGTGATCAATAAACTATGGAATCTTGATTTATTTTCTGACATTAATTTTTATGCAATTAATGTAAAAGAAAATAGCCTTACCCTACAAATCGAAATAGAAGAACTACCTACCCTTAATGAGGTGAAAATTTACGGTATAAAAAAAGGTAAAATTCAAGGCATCATTAATGATACAGAATTGGAAAAAGGGAAAAAACTATCTGAAAGTTTTTTAACCAATACCAAGAATTACATCACCAATAAATATAAACAAGAAGGTTTCCTCAATACAAAAGTCACGCTAAATACTATCCCAGATTCTACCAGCGTGAATACGTTTAATATGGTCGTGAATATTGACCGTGGTAATCGAGTAAAAATTAAGGATATTGTATTTAATGGGAACGAAAAGTTTAAGAGCAATAAACTCGCCAGTAAACTTAAAAGCACAAAACAAAAAGCCTTTTATCGTTTTTGGAAATCTTCTAAATTCATTCCAGATGATTTTGATGAAGACAAAAAAGAGCTCATTAATTTCTTTAAAGAAAAAGGATATCGCGATGCGCGCATTTTAAAGGACAGCGTCATCATAAATGAAGACAATACACTAACCCTAGAATTTGATGTAGAAGAAGGAGATCGTTACTATTTCGGGGACATTGCCTTTTTAGGAAATGCAGCCTATACAGATTACCAACTCGCTTCTGTTTTAGGAATTAAAAAGGGAGATGCTTATAACGGGGTCTTGCTCAAGAAAAGAATTGCAGACGACACAAAACCGGATGGTCAAGACATCACTAACCTCTACCAGAACAGCGGATATTTGTTCTCTAATATCAATGCAGTAGAAGTAAGTGCTACTGAAGATACCATCAATTTTGAAATTCGAGTTACCGAAGGAAAATTAGCGTCGTTTAACAAGATAACGGTTGTAGGAAATGAAAAGACAAACGACCATGTGATTTTTAGAGAACTGCGAACAAAACCAGGAGAATTATACAGCAAAGATAAAGTTGTTAGAACCGTTAGAGAATTAGGTCAATTAGGCTTTTTTGATGCAGAACAAATTTCACCAGACTTTAAAAATGTAGATCCTAATGCGGGGACGGTAGACATTGAATTTGGCCTACAAGAATCTGGTGCAAGCCAAATTGAATTACAAGGTGGTTATGGTGGCGGTGGATTTATTGGGACACTAGGATTGTCGTTCAATAACTTCTCTATGCGTAATATTTTTGATAAAGAATCTTACAAACCAGTGCCTTCTGGAGATGGACAAAAACTTAGTCTTCGCTTACAAGCCAGTCAATTTTTCAATACCTATAGTTTTACCTTTGCAGAACCATGGTTAGGCGGAAGACAACCCGTACAGTTCTCTACTTCATTATCTCGTACAAACCAATTTAGATATGATTTCTTAACTGGTCGCGCAGATAAATCACAATCCTTTGAGATTAGCAGTATTACTTTAGGCCTTGCAAAAAGACTAAGGGTTCCAGATGATTATTTTACACTTTCTCAAGCCTTGACATATCAGTACTATAATCTTAAAAATTATTTCACTGGACTATTTACATTTGGAAACGGAGTGTCGAATAATATCTCTTACACCGTTTCCTTGTCTAGGAACAATACTTACACCAATCCGATCTTTCCATTAGGTGGTTCAAATTTTGTGCTTAGTGCAAAATTCACTCCTCCATATTCGCTCTTTGAAGATGTTGATTATGAAAATCTAGGAGATTTACCTGCTTATCAAAGCATAAATGCTGAAGGAGAAATGGTGGCAGATCAAGGGAAAATTGATCAAGAGAGATTTCGCTTTTTAGAATACTATAAATTAAAATTCACTGGTACATGGTATACTAAGCTTTTCGATAAGTTAGTTTTGAAAACACAAACCGATTTTGGTTTCTTAGGCACCTATAATAGTGAAAGAGGAGAGATTCCATTTGAGCGTTTCTATATCGGTGGAGACGGTATGGCCAATAATTTTGCATTAGATGGCAGAGAGGTTGTTGCCTTACGTGGATATCCTAACCAGGGGCTTTCAAGTAGAGATGGTTCCACAGTCTACAACAAGTTTACCTTAGAGTTGAGATATCCCATTACCTTAAAGCCTTCGGCTTCTATCTATGCGTTGTCTTTCTTAGAATCAGGAAGAGGGTATAACGGTTTTAAAAACTTTAATCCATTTAACGCAAACAGATCTGCTGGTGCAGGGGTGCGTATCTTTATGCCCGCCTTTGGACTACTGGGAATTGATTTTGCTTATGGATTCGATAATGTCGATCTAACACGAACTACTCCTAATGGCTGGGAGACACATTTTATCATTGGTCAACAATTTTAGTATATTTGTCTAAATAATTCATTATGAAAGCTTTTCGCCCCCTGCTTTTTGTTTTTCTTCTTAGCCTTGTACAGCAATCTTTTGCACAAAGAGGCGTTAGACTTGCCTATATTGATATGGATGAAATCCTAGAAAATGTAGAAGAGTATAAAACAGCAAGCACCCTCTTAGACAAAAATGTTGCCACCTGGAAAAAAGATATTGAGCTCAAAAAAATGGAGCTTAAAGGAAGAGAAGAGCAACTACAGGCAGAAAAAGTATTGTTAACGCAAGAATTGATTGAGGACCGAAAAGAAGAACTTGCTATTTTTCGTTCAGAAATTATTGATTTGCAAACAAAATACTTTGGCCCTAAAGGAGATTACATTCAGCAAAAAAATAATATTTTAAAACCTATACAAGATCGCGTACTTTCAATTGTGCGTAAAATCGCACAAGAAAAAAAATATGATTTTGTATTTGATCGCTCTTCAGACTTGGTTATGCTATATTCCGCAAAAAATTACGATATTAGCAACTTAGTTTTGCAACGTATAAATACGCAAGAGCGAATTAAAGCGAGAAAGAAACAAATTGAAGACCGTAAAGCTCAAATTGAGCAACGAAAAAAAAATTAAACACGACTAATTAATCTAATAATGAAAAACCTAAAATCACTTTTTATTGCCATCCTTATGGCACTCCCAATGACTTTTTCTTATGCGCAATCTAAAGTTGCTCATATTGACACTCAAAAACTTATTGGTGAAATGCCTGAGGTAATTGCTGCACAAAAACAACTGGAGCAATTAGAAAAAACCTACGCTACAGAAATTGAGAACACTTATAAAGAGTTCCAAACTAAAGCACAATCTTATTCTGCTGATGCTGCTAATCAAACTGACGTAACAAACCAAGCGCGTCAAAAAGAATTAGAGACAATGCAACAGAACATCAACCAATACAGAGAAACAGCTGCACAAGACTTACAGAAAAAACAAGTTGAAATGATGCGTCCATTGTACGACAAAGCTAGAGTTGCTATTGAAAAAGTAGCGGCTGGACAAGGTTTTGATTATGTACTTGATGCTTCTGCCGGAGGTAGCGTTATCATGGCCAAAGGAAAAGACTTAATGGCTGATGTAAAAGCTGAGTTAGGATTTTAATCCAACCGTTAATCCAATATAAAGTCACTTAGTCATAAGTGACTTTTTTTTTACCATGAACCGACCCATAGGCTTTTTTGATTCAGGTATTGGAGGGATGAGTTTACTCCCTGCAGTTGAAGCGTTACTTCCTCAAGAAAGTATTTGTTATATCGCAGATCATGCCTATTCTCCCTATGGTGATAAACCCCTTGATGTAGTCTTAAATAGGGCTAGAGAGATCACTAAAAAACTTATTGAACTCGATTGCAAGCTTATCGTCTTAGCCTGCAACACAGCTACAACACAAATTATCGATCAATTAAGGGCAGAGTTTCCTTTGTCTTTTGTGGGGATTGAACCTGCCATTAAACCAGCTGCCCTAGCAACAAAAACAGGAAAAGTAGGGCTCTTAGCGACAAAAGGTACTTTAGATAGTGAACTCTTTCATCAAAGTGTGAAGGACTATGGTAGTGGGATAACTATCGTCAAGCAAATCGGTAAAGGTTTAGTCGCTTGTGTCGAGGAGGGTAAAAGAGAAGATCAACAAACTAGAATCTTGTTAGAATCTTATTTAAATCCCATGATTTCAGAAGGAATAGATACGCTTGTTTTAGGATGTACTCATTACCCTTTCTTAATCAATACGATTGAACAAATTCTTCCGTCAAGTGTAAGAGTGATTGACAATAGCCAGGCTATTGCAAATCAAATTAAACGCATGCTTGAAAAAGAAAACAACTTAGCTGTTAAGGAAACCGAGAAACAACGCTATTTCTATTCTACCCAAAAAGAAAACAACCTCGCCTTGTTTACTTCTGCTCCGGTAGAGTACCTTCCGCTTTAAACCAACCGGAATACATTAAATAATTTTGAGCGATTCTCTCTATCTCACCTTTTTGTAAGGATGGATCAACATCTTTAATCTTTTTTGCGGGAATACCCGCATAAATAGCTCCTTCTTCGACAATAGTCCCTTGGGTAACCACACTTCCTGCAGCGATAATACTATTTGAATGTATAACGCAATTATCCATCACTATACTCCCCATACCAATGAGCACGCGATCGTGTAAAGTACAACCGTGAACAATTGCGTTATGCCCTATAGAAACATCATTGCCGATAGTTGTTCCTGTCTTTTTATAAGTAGCGTGAATTACTGCTCCGTCTTGAATATTGACTCGATCCCCAATGCGAATATGGTTTACATCTCCCCTAACCACCGCTTGAAACCATATAGAACATTGATCTCCCATGGTCACATCTCCTATCAATGTGGCATTTTCGGCGATAAAACAATCTTCTCCCCAACTGGGGCTAAACCCTCGAACTGACTTTATAAGCATAACATTAATTTGAAGAAAGGTAAAAAATGATTCTGTTTAAAACCATCTCTTGAAGAGACTTTTATGTAATTTTGAAAAAAAAAGAATGAGCCATTTTATTGTTACCCCCTTTATTAAGAATGACAACAAATTCGCATTATTTACTGTGAATGCTTCATTTGGTGTAAAAGAAAATAAAACCTTTAATTCTGTAGAAGACGCAAAAGACTTTCCGCTGGTACAGCAAATGTTTTATTTACCTTTTGTCAAGTCTGTTGAATTAATGGACAATGGCTTAGCGCTAGAACGCTTTGATATTTTGGATTGGAAAGATGTGATTGACGAAGTAGGTCAAGAGATTCAAAAGTACTTGAACGATGGAGGAAAAGTAACTGAAGCGTCTGACCTTAAAAAAGTTCCAGTGACTGTGTATGCAGAAAGTACTCCCAATCCCAGCGTAATGAAGTTTGTGGCAAACAAGATGTTAGTTGATGCCGTTTTTGAATTCAAATCTATCGAAGACACCTCAACTGCTCCTCTAGCAGCAGCACTCTTTCAATTTCCATTTGTAAAAGAAGTTTTTCTTGACATCAATTATATTTCAATCAATAAAAAAGAAGAGGTAGAATGGGAAACCATCGTGATGGAAGTAAGAGAGTTTATCCGTGCCTATATTGAAGACGGGAAAACGATTGTTACTTTGGCTTCGCCATCAAAAGAAACTTTTTCTTCTAGTGCAACCCCTTTAGAGGATCTTGACGAAACATCTCAAGAAATTGTAAAGATTATTGAAGATTATATCAAACCCGCAGTCGCATCAGACGGGGGGAATATCCTTTTTGACAACTATAATACCGAAGACAAATCGGTTCAAGTGGTCTTACAAGGAGCGTGCAGTGGTTGTCCTTCTTCTACCATTACCTTGAAGAATGGGATCGAAACCATGCTCAAAGAAATGCTTCCTGGGAAAGTAGCTACGGTTACAGCACTCAATGGCTAAGGGGCCTTCTTCAAAAGAAAATGCACTTGCTCGTGCGCAAAGTCCCTACCTTTTGCAGCATGCAAACAATCCGGTAGATTGGTTTCCGTGGGAAGAGGCACAGCTTGAAAAAGCGCAAAAAGAAAACAAACTTGTCATTATAAGTATTGGGTATGCAGCCTGTCATTGGTGCCATGTAATGGAGCACGAATCTTTTGAAGACGATGCAGTTGCTAACTTGATGAATACTCATTTTGTAAGCATTAAAGTCGATCGAGAAGAACGTCCAGATATTGATCACATTTATATGCAGGCGCTTCAAATTCTTACAGGACAAGGCGGCTGGCCATTAAATATCGTTGCGCTACCAGACGGTCGTCCCGTGTGGGGAGGCACCTATTTCCCAAAAGCGCAGTGGATGGATTATCTCCAGCAAATTGTTAGCCTTCATCAAAAAGAGCCACAGCGATTACTCGACTATGCCAACCATCTTGAAAAAGGAATGCAACAACTTGAGCTAGAGAAAAGCAAGGACGAACTCGACTTAGTTAAAGAAGATCTCGAAAAAACCTTTTCGCTTTTTAATGCTAAACTCGATCTTAAAAATGGGGGATTAGTAGGCGCGCCAAAGTTTATGATGCCCACACTAATCGACCTTTTTCTTTCTACTACTCCATTAGAAAAACACGCCCATTTCACCCTAGAAAAAATTGCGCTAGGGGGTGTCTTTGATTTAATCGGTGGGGGATTTTCGCGTTATGCTGTGGACGAAAGATGGCATGTGCCTCACTTTGAAAAAATGGGCTATGACAACGGGCAACTACTCTATAGTTATAGTAGTGCTTATGAGGCAAAGCCAAATGAATTATACAAGGAAGTCGTCGACAAAACGATTGCCTTTCTCCTAAGGGAGTTAAGCGCCCCAGAAGGGGGCTTTTGTGCCGCACTAGACGCAGATAGCCTAGACGAGCAAAAACAGCTCACAGAAGGCGCATATTATGTGTGGACGATTAAAGAGCTAGAAGCTTTGGGTCTTTTAGCGGAAGAACATTTTAGTGCATATTTTGGCATAAACGAAGATGGTTATTGGGAAAAGGACCAATATGCTTTTTATAGAAAAAAATCCCTTGACCACTATATTGAAGAAAATCAATTAGAAGCCTCTTTTAAAACTAAAGTAGCGCAATGGGAACAACTGCTAAGTAATACACGCGACAAAAGATCCTATCCTCGCCTTGATGATAAAATTATTTGTGCTTGGAATGCATTAATAGGAAGAGGTTTATTGAAGGCGGCAAAAGTTTGGGAGAATGATCACTATTTGAGTCTTTCTAAAAAGCATTTAGTTTTTATGGAAGACTATTTTTTTCGTAAAGACGGGGGGCTGTATCGCCTCAATAAAGCGACAGCTAGTCCAGTCAATGGTTTTCTTGAAGATTATTGCCATCTTATCGCCTATTATCTCGACGCTTATGAAGTCTTCTTTGACCCAAATCATCTGGATAAAGCAGCGCATTTAATCGACTATTGTAATACCCATTTCAAGACAGAAGCGACAGCATTATTTCAATTTGCTGAAGAAGAAAAATTAATCCTTCAAACAAAAGAAGTCAACGACAATGTCATCCCTTCTTCAAATGCTGTAATGGCCGAAAATTTAATGCGTGCTAGTATTCATTTAGGCAAGATGGAATGGCTTTTACAAGCCAAAAAGATGATCGCCCTTGTAGGGAAAGAAATCTTAGACTACCCTAGGGGCTATAGCACCTGGCTAAGACTTGCCTTAAGTCTTCAAGAACCCAGTATTGAAATTGTTGTTGTGGGACCAAAGGCGGTAGCATGGATCAGTGATTTACAGAAATCTTATTTGAAAGTAACCCACTGGGCGGCGAGTAAAACTGCTTCAAATTATCCTCTGTTTAAAGGAAGATTCCAAGAGGGAAAAACATTGATCTATTTGTGTAAAAACAATCAATGCAACTTAGCTTATGCTTCTTTAGAAGAATTTAAAAAGAACGAAGCGCTTAGTTAGATTTTGCAGTATTGCTATAAAAATCTTTTAAATAAAAAGGTTCAAAATAAGCAACGTCTTCCCATTGCTTCTCCTCAAACTTTTTCGTCACAAGGCTCACCATATCACGTGCAGAAGGGACTACTATCTCTGTTTGATAATCAAAGTCATCTCCTACTAAAATCGCTTTACACTTTTCTGCACCACTCCCAATGATGACTTTTTTCCCCGCAGGGAGATCTTCAATCCAATCTGGGGTAATGATTTTTGAAGAAGTGGGCTGAACAATATTGTGATCTTGATCAAGGGTCATGGTAAAGACTTCCATTCTTCTGGCATCAATCATGGGTAAAATATGAACTCCTTTATCAACTTTGGCTTGCTGTGCAAGCACTTCAAGAGAATTAACCGCAACCAAGGGAATATCATTAGCATAACAAATCCCTTTAGCCGAAGATACCCCTATCCTTAAACCAGTATAAGAGCCCGGGCCCATGCTTACCCCTACTCCCGCAAGAGATTGTATCGCAACTCCTGCCTCTTTTAAAGCGGCTTCAATAAACAAATGGAGGTAATCACTGTGCCTAAAGTCTGGCGCGTTGCTTTCTTTACAGTATAGTAATGCTCCATCTAGGGAAACGGCAACAGAACAGTTTGTCGTGGCTGTTTCTATATGTAAAAGGTATTCTTTCATTAATCTTTTGCAAAAATTTTAAAATTCAAGGGGAATCCCAAAATAGAAATCTAAGACCTTCAATTTAAAGATATAATCATACTTGGCACGAACTTCGTCAGATACTGCAGCTTCATACCGCTGTTTAATTTGAGAAAAGTTAAACGAATCTAACACTCCCGCATTAAAACGTTTTTGTGCATTTGTATAAGTAAGTTTTCGAGCTTCTACTGTTCTTTTAGCAGCCTCATAAAATATAGCAGCGCCTTCAGCATCGTTATATGCTTGATTAATGGCAGCCTCTAGATCAAGTTGCTGTTGCTCTTTGGTAAACTCTGAACGAGCGAGATTAATCTTACTGCGTTTTACGTTATTTTTTGCCCCAAAGGCATTGAAAATAGGAATGTTTAATTGAATCCCAAAATTATGTCCGTCATTTAATCCCAATTGATCAGCAATGGGTAAAGGATCAACTATTTCTCTTCCTTCAACACGGGTATTGACTATTTCTCCAGACCCTCTAACAAATCCAATTGGAACATCTGTAAACTCTCCTGTCCCTTGAATTCTATCTGCATAAGATAAACGGGTACTGTAGCCATAAAATGCTCTTAAAGAGGGTTGCAAAGTTCCTTTGGCCAATTTTAAATCTGTTTCTGCTATGGCAACATTAGTCTCTGCTAATTTGACATCACTTCTAAAAGTCAAGGCCTTTTCATATATCTTTTTAGGAGACTCCTTCATGACTTCCGAAAAAGGAACATCTAGATCCACCATTTCAATGTCAAAATTCTCGTAATCTGTAATCAACAATAGTTGCGCAAGATTGATTTTTGCTAAACGCAAAGTGTTTTCTGCTTGTACAACGGCTTGTTTCTGGGTTGCAATATTTGCTTCTAACTCATAAACATCCCCAAGGGTTAAAACCCCAGCTTTGATCAATTCTTTTGAACGACTTAGCTCTACTTCAGATACTTCTAACTGAGCTTGTTGCACCCCTAGAATTTCTTTATTAAACATAATTTGTAGAAAACCATTTGCCACTAATAAGGAGATATCATCGCTAATGTCTGCCAATTGATATTGGCTAGCAAGTAAAGCTAAATTAGCGCGATGCAACTGGTTAAAGTTTTGCTTTCCTTTATAGATATCTAAACCTAGATTAACCCCTCCAGAAGAGAACTGTGTGGTCACGTTTTCTAATAATCCTGTGGTAATGTTCTGGTTTAGCCCTATGTTCCAAGAGTGATTTGCGCTTGCATTTACAGTAGGCAAAAAACTGGCAAAAGCAGAAAGTTTATCTAACTCTGCATTTGCATAGCTCAATTCATTTTGCTTGATGGTAATGTTTTTTTCTAAAGCTAGTCTAACACACTCTTCTAATGTCCATTGCTTTGTTTGGGCATGAAGGACAGTCCCTAAAGATAAAAGGACCAGCGTAAAATAATAGGATACTTTTTTCATGTGATTATTTATTCTTGATCCTCTGATTCGTCCTCTCCGATCTTTTTATCTTCCGTTTTATTCCAAACTTTGATTTTATCTTCTATTGTAATCCCAGAGACAATTTCTACATTAATACCATCTGAAATTCCTATCTCAATATCTTTACGC
>JBDNAJ010000085.1:0-3270 GCA_039768455.1 Candidatus Arcticimaribacter sp. | reverse complement strand
CTATGAGGGGTTAAGCTTAATCTCAGCACCTAAACTTAATAATTTTTACTTTCTTTCCTCCAAGTATCTCTGTTTTAATCCCGCTCTCATTTCAACACGAAGCTCTTCTTGTGCTTTTTTATATTCATGGAACTGCTCTTTGCTCAGAATATCAACAAGTTGATCTTCAGTTTGTTTATATACCTTATCGATGTCTTTTTTGATGGTACGAAGTTGACGGAATCCAATTTTGTCTTTTAATAAGCCAGGGTTAGGGTTAACGCCCTGTTTTTTCATAACAGACAGTAGTTTTTCTCTGTGATCTGTGAGAATTGGCTCAAATTGTTGAATCTGCTCATCTGATAAATTTAACCTAGCTTTAAATTTTGAGAAAATATCATCCTCAGCAAGGACATCAAAAGTAAAGCTCATGAAAATCATAACAACAATCGCTTTACTTCCTTTTATAAGGCTAACCATTAGTAAAGGTTCCAGCTGATAAATAAGCTTGGTGTAAATCCACGATAATTCACTTCCGTTTCGAGGATTTCACCTTCTAAAATTTCGTACTCTGTATACCATTGATTTTTACGGTCATAGATATTGAAGAGAGATATTCCTAATGTTCCATCCCCTCCCAATAGTTGAAAGTTGTAGGTGGCAGAAAGATCAAGTCGATGATAGGCATCAAAGCGTTCATCATTCTTCTTACCAACTTCGTATGTAGCTGGAAAAGTATCATCTGCTACACCAAGAACTTCTGTATAGGGTCGGCCAGTGGCATAGATAAAGGTGGATGCAAAATCCCAGTCTCGCCATCTATACATCAATACAGTCTTAAACTCATGAGTTGTATCTTGATCAGCGAAATAAGTCGTATCTGAGACAGTTGGGAAATCATAAAGAACTTCGCTAAAGGTATAGCCAGTCCACCCTGTTAAGTCTCCGATATTTTTTTGTAAAAATAACTCAACTCCAGAGGCAGTCCCAGATCCAGTATGAAATTCTTGCTCTAAAACAAGAATCAATCCAGTTCCCTCCTCATTACGAATTGGTCTAGTCTGTTGAGTAAATTCTGATAAACCCTCATATTTCTTATAAAACACCTCAATATTAAAATCATAGTTACCAATAAGGTGTGTCGCTCCCAACATGAAGTGTTGCGATTTGCTAACAGGTATCGTTTCTCCATCTGCTAGCGTCCAAAAATTACGAGGACCCTCCTCAATACTCTGTCGGGCAACACTGAGAGCGAATTGATGATAATCACCAAAAGCTGTCCGTAGTTGGGTTTTTTCATTTAATTCATATGCTATTGATAGTCGTGGTTCTGCATAAATCTCATCATTTACATCGTAATGATTAATTCTAACCCCAGGAATAATTGTTAGCGCATCTGCAATAATTTCATCCTCAAGATATAGGGTTGAAGTGGTGGCTTCATTATCACTCTCAAGAATAAGGTCACCATTTTGTATTAAAGAGAAATCAATATTTTGCTGTGCGATTTGAACTCCAAAGCTAACCGTATTCCATTGATTTAAGTAGAAATCATTTTCTATTTTCATCGTGAAGTCTTCAAGATTATTATCTTCATTGCTGCTAGATTGACCTGTTGTAGGATTATCATTCAAATCTTCATATACTATTTGCGAATCTATTAAACGATCCCGATAGCTAAAATATTCTGAACCCGACACAACAAAGACAGTATCTAATCTGTCATTCCACTGATGCGAATACTTTGCACTTATTCCTGTATTTCCCCATTCACTAAGATCAATAGTATCTACAGCAAAACTTATTTCTTCTTCACAGTATGAACTGTATTCACCGCCAAAAGGACCATTCCCATTGAAGAGCTCGCACAAGCGTTCTATGTTAGCGTTACCATCTACACTTCGAGAGTTGTCGAGTTCATCGGCACCGTTATAAAAACTTAAAGAAAATTTATTATCATTTGGCAATCTGTAAGTGAGCTTGGCGTTCAAATCATAAAAGTAAGATTCTGGTTCGATTGCAAATCTACCTAAGGCAAATTGACCAGGCGTAGAAGTTCCAGCCTGAGCATTCTGATCCTCGCCTGTAACAGATTCTAGAATATCGTCATAAAGATCACTTTGGTAAGATTGACGACCTGTAAGAATAAAAGATCCTGCACCATCAGCAAAGGGCGTCTCAATCAAAGCGTTAGTACTTAAGAGGCTAACATTACCGCCGATGTTAAATTTTTCAGTGTTTCCATCTTTTCCGGTGATATCAACAACGCTAGACATGCGTCCACCATATTTTGCACCAAATCCCCCTTTATAGAATTGAACATCCTTAATTGCATTATTATTAAATGCACTAAAAAATCCAAAAACGTGGTCGACATGGTAAACCGTATAATCATCAAATAAAACCAGATTCTGATCAATGGTGCCTCCTCTAACAATAAGTCCAGAAGAGCTTTCATTTGAACCCGATACCCCTGGTAATAACTGCATCGAGCGAAAGATGTCCTGCTCACCAAGATTTGGCAGAGAGCTAGTAAGTTCTGGAGATAATGAAAACTGACTTATTCCAGACTGTTGCATCATGCTTGAGCTTGCAGCTCCTGTTACAACAACTTCTTCAATAAAATTATCTTTTTCTAACTTAACTAAATTAACAATCAGTCGCTTGTCGTCTGAACGAACTTTAATTTGCTCATTCTCATATCCCATTTTAGTTATGATAAGGATTGAACCTACTGGAATATTGAATATAGTAAATGAGCCGTCTTGATTTGCGGTAGCAATGCGAGTCGTATCTTTGATTTGAACCTTGGCAAATGGAAGAGATTCGCCGCTATCTATATCACTTATTTTACCTCCAATTAAAGGCACCATATCACTTGCAGATACTGTGCACACAAACATCATCAATAATGCAATTGTCTTAAATTTTAGATTAATCATAATTTTTCCTAATAAACCTTTATACGAGGCATATTAGTAAATTGATCCCGAAGCTTCTTTTAAGAATTGTTAAGTTATATGCAAAAAGTTATGGCTACTTCCATGCCCCCAGCTACACGAATGGACCCAATTTGGACCCATCTGTGGACCCAGTACTAAATTTTTTTTACTGATGTTACAGTGCTTAATATGGACCCACTGTGGACCCACTGCCAAAAAAAAGAACCCTATAAACGTTATATCTATAGGGTTCTCAAAGAAATTGGCATCCCGTAGGGGAGTCGAACCCCTGTTGCCGAGATGAAAACCCGGTGTCCTAGGCCTCTAGACGAACGGGACTAGATTGCGG
>JBDNAJ010000007.1:0-3459 GCA_039768455.1 Candidatus Arcticimaribacter sp. | reverse complement strand
GGAGGAAACACTGAGAAAAAAGAAGCCCCTGCTACTGCAGTAGAAGCTTCTTCTGCTAAGGCAGTTTCTAACGCACCAGTAATGACTTTTGATAAAACGATTCACGACTTTGGATCGATTCAAGAAGGACAAAAAGTTGAAACACTTTTTACCTTTACAAACACTGGAAAATCTGACTTAGTGATTTCTGATGCCCGTGGTAGCTGTGGTTGTACTGTACCTGAGTACCCAAAGAACACTTCAATTGCGCCAGGAGCAACTGGACAAATTCGCGTAAGCTTTGACTCAAGCAACAAGCCTAATTTACAGCAAAAGACAGTAACTATTTCTGCAAATACAGATTCTGGTCGTGAGACAATCCGTATCAAAGCAATGGTTCAAGCAGACCCAGTAAGACAACAACAACGTGAGGCAGCTGCTGCAGCGCGTTTACAAAATTAATCAATGGATCAACTACCCTTTTTACTCTTAATGTTAGTGGTGTTTGTGTTTTTCATCATCCTACCACAACAACGTAGACAAAAAAAAGAACGCAATTTTATGAGTGCCTTAAAGAAAGGCGACCGCGTAATCACTAAAAGTGGAATGCATGGTAAAATTGCAGAGTTGAATGATAAAGACGCCACCTGTGTGGTCGAAACATTGGCTGGAAAAATCAAAATGGAGCGAACCGCTATTTCTCTTGAATTAAGTGCAAAACTTAACCCGAAAGAAAAAAAGTAATCTCTTTTGATTCCAAAACTTTTTTAAAACCAACCCACTTGCGGGTTGGTTTTTTTATTTTTGCAAAAACAATTCCATGTACCATAGACTTATTAAGCCCCTCTTATTTCTCTTTGATCCAGAAAAAGTACACTACTTTTCTTTCTTTATGATCAAGCTACTCTCTGCTATTCCAGGGGTCTCTGCAATAATAAGAAGCTTATATCAAGTCAAGCATCCGAGCTTAGAACGTGAAGTCTTTGGCTTGAAATTTCCCAATCCAGTAGGTCTTGCGGCAGGTTTTGACAAGAACGCCGTTTTATACAAGCAGCTGTCTAACTTTGGCTTTGGCTTTATTGAAATTGGTACGCTAACGCCAAAGGGTCAAGCAGGAAACCCCAAGAAAAGATTGTTTCGCCTTAAAGAAGACGAAGCCATCATCAACCGTATGGGCTTTAATAACGAAGGCGTCGACGATGCAGTAAAGCGATTAAAGAAAAACACTAACGTCCTCATTGGTGGGAATATCGGGAAGAATAAAGTCACTCCTAACGAAGAAGCCGTCAATGATTATATCTACTGTTTTGAAGCCCTCTTTGACCATGTCGACTATTTTGTGGTCAACGTGAGTTCCCCCAATACACCCAATCTAAGAGCCCTCCAAGACAAAAAGCCTTTAACCCATTTGCTCTCTACTTTAAAAGCTTTGAATGATCAAAAGGACAAGCCAAAGCCCATATTGCTCAAAATCGCTCCAGACCTAAGTGACGATCAATTGCTCGACATTATCGAGATTGTGACCAGCGTTAAAATCGACGGAGTAATCGCCACCAACACTACCTTGAGTAGAGAAGGGCTTCAATCTACTGATAAAGAAGAAATGGGTGGTTTAAGCGGAAGACCCTTAACACAACGCAGTACAGAGGTTATTCGCTTTTTAGTTGAAAAGAGTAACAATGCCTTCCCGATCATCGGTGTAGGAGGGGTTCATAAACCTCAAGATGCCATCGAAAAACTCGAAGCGGGTGCTGCCTTAGTACAACTTTACACCGGCTTTGTTTATGAAGGCCCATCCGCGGTAAAGAACATCAATAAGGCTTTGATCGCTAAATACGCTTAAGGAATACGGTTTAAGCATAATAAGTGCTAAAGTAAACTTCAGGTAAGTCGAAATCACTCCTCTTTTCTTTACGCCGATTTTGTGAATGTCAAAGGGGGATTATTCTCAAGCTCAGTATCCCCAAAGCGGTCATTGAGCGAAGTCGAAATGACTGTGAACAATTTGTTTTTTATGAAGGACACTTCGACTTTGCTCAGTGTCCCAAAGCAGTCATTGAGCAAAGTCGAAATACCCGTATCAATAATTCAAAAAAAAGCCTGAAGTCTCCTTCAGGCTTTTTACTTTATAAAGTAGGGCTTAGTCAAAATAACTAAACGAATCCTCTGGTTTAATGGTTAAAAGCGTTTCGTAAATCAAACGAATCACATTTTCAACATCCTCCTTTTGCACCATTTCTACTGTGGTGTGCATATAACGCAAGGGGAGCGAAATCAAAGCAGAAGCAACTCCGCCATTACTATAGGCAAAGGCATCTGTATCTGTCCCGGTAAAGCGAGAAGACGCTAAACGTTGAAAAGGAATCTCATTCGCTTCCGCTGTGTCGAGTATCCTTTCGCGAAGCTTATTATGCACCGCTGGGGCGTAAGAAACCACTGGACCGTCCCCAATCTTTGTATGCCCCTGTTCCTTTTTGTTGATCATGGGCGTGGTGGTATCGTGACAAACATCTGTTACGATCGCTAGGTCAGGCTGGATCGTTTGGGTAATCATTTCCGCTCCGCGTAAACCTACTTCCTCTTGGACAGAGTTGGTAATATAAAGACCAAAGGGTAATTCCTTTTTGTTCTCTTTTAACAAACGCGCGACTTCAGCAATCATAAATCCACCGGCGCGGTTGTCAATGGCACGACACACAAATTTGTTTTCGTTAAGAATGTGAAATTGATCAGGATAAGTAATCACACAACCCACATGAACGCCTAAATCTTCTACTCCTTTTTTATCTTTCGCGCCTACATCAATAAAGATGTTGTCGAGTTTAGGAGTTTCTTCTTTCCCAGATTTTCTAGTATGGATGGCTGGCCAGCCAAAGACACCTTTTACAATCCCTTTTTTAGTGTGAATGTTCACCCATTTTGAAGGAGCGATCTGGTGGTCACTTCCGCCATTGCGGATTACATAAATTAATCCGTCATCACTAATATAATTAACATACCACGAAATCTCGTCAGAGTGTCCCTCAATCACCACCTTAAAAGGAGCATCTGGATTAATCACTCCTACCGCTGTTCCATAGGTGTCTGTAATAAAGGTATCCACATAAGGACGAAGGTAGTCCATCCATATTTTCTGCCCACTAGATTCATAGCCTGTCGGGGCGGCATTGTTGAGATATTCTTCTAAAAATTCAATTGATTTGTCATTAAGTACCTGCATAGTCTTTTTATTATAAGGGCTAATTTAACATTATCTATCCAATTATGAACGCCAAAAATCGGTTTATCTTTTTAACTTTGGCACATGAAAAAAAACACCTTTTTTCTGTTCTTTTTATTCCTTCTCTCAACTGTATATGCGCAGCAAACACAAAAGGGGCCATTGCTGTTAATAGAAGGAGACAGCATCCCACAATACGGGATTACCTTAAAAGAGGTGGTAGTTTTTCAGCCACTGCGTTTTAAAACCAGAGAAGAACT
>JBDNAJ010000084.1:0-54902 GCA_039768455.1 Candidatus Arcticimaribacter sp. | reverse complement strand
TGTGTCTCCTCTTAATTTTCCTTTGGATAACGGAAGTAGACGATGCCAACAAGCATCTTCTAATACTACATGGATACTCCCGCCATAATTCCAAGCTTTTTCTTGATAAGGCGAGGATACTGTCTTTTCTTTCTAAAACTAAAGAAGCGTTTGCGCTGTATCCAGCACGCACAAAAAAGTCATCGTCAAGGGTAACATCACCTTCAATTTTAAATTGAACTGCTCCCTGTTCTTCATTTCCTTTGGGGGCAATAAACTTTAATTTAGCGTCAAATTCTTTGTCTTGAATAGCACCAAGGCTCACTGTTAAAGGCATCCCAATAACGAGTTTCCCTACTTCGGCTTCGTCTACCTTCCCTTCAAAGATCATTTTCTTTAGATCAGCAATAATCGCAATGGTAGTACCAGCGTTAAAAGAGTTGCTTTCAATCACTTGATCTCCTTCTTTAACGGGTAGTTCTAAAACGGTACCTGCTACAGTTGCTCTAACATTTGTATTGGCAGAGGCAGATCCACCAGCAGAACCTAGTTTAATGATTTCAAAATCACTCTGGGCATTATTTACGTCTTGCTTTGCGCGGTTGAAATTGAGTTCTGCGGTTTGAAACTCTTGCTGAGAAATAATTTCTTGTTCAAAAAGGGTCTTATTACGACTGTATTCGATTTGGGCATTTTTCAGTACAATTTTAGCATTGGCTAAGCGCCCTTTGGCACTGTTTAACTGGCCTTCGTCTGCTACAACCTTAATTTTTGCCAGCAAATCTCCTTCATTGACAAAATCCCCTTCTTCAACATAAAGGGCTTGAAGGATTCCTTGAACTTGAGGTTTAACTTCTACTTCATCTTCTGGGACTACTTTCCCAGTAGCGACAGTTTTCTTTTCGATGGAAGTAATTAAAGCCGTTTCAGTTTCGTAGCTAATAGATGCTTTGCTATTAGATTTGATGAAGTAGGCTGCTGCGAATAATACACCAAAAACAACTATGGCAATGATTAAATAACGGACAATTTTATTCATAATATGGGTTCAATTAATTTTTATTTTATTCTTCTCTTAATGCGTCAATGGGTTTAATACTAACGGCTCTTTGCGCTGGGATTAAACCGATGAGTGTTCCTAGGCTAACCATAATGGCTAAAGCTCCTAATACAAAGGAAATAGGTACGGTGGGGTTCGTATAAGGGAAATCGTCAAGGTTAGCTGTTCCAGCATTAATGCCAGCCAGTACAAAGGCTCCTAATACAATCCCAAAAATTCCTGCAACTGTAGTCAAAAAGACCGATTCTAAAATGATCTGCATGCGGACTTCAGCCGGGGTTGCTCCCAGGGCTCTTCTAACTCCTAATTCTTTAGTGCGTTCTTTGACAGAAATCAATAAGATATTTCCAATCCCAATGACCCCTGCAATAATGGTAGCAATACCAACGATAAGGGATAAAAAGGTCATTCCTCTAGCAAACCCCATAATGCGGTTAAATACTTCTCCTAGGTTAAAAGAACCAAAAGCTCTTTCGTCTTTTGGGCTTACTCGGTGGATGCGTTTTAATGTTTGCTTGACATCTTTCTCCACTTGAATAACATCTGCGTCGTCATAGGCGGCGATGGTAAACCACTCGACGTTTTCTCCTGTATTGTATAATTTTCTAAAAGTAGCAAAGGGAATGAAAACATCACCATCACTTTCAAAACCACCACCTTGCACATATTTATGCACGCCGATTATTTGAAAATAAATATCATCAATACGCACAAATTTCCCTACGGGTTCTTCGTCTGCTTCAAATAACTCTTTTTGAGTTCGCTCTCCAATCACGCATACTTTACGAGCATTGTCGATGTCTGATTGATTGATAAACCTTCCGCCATTGTAAATCTTTTTTGTAGCAATTTTAGTGTATTCTGGGAAATCCCCATAAACATTATAGGTGCCAGATTTAGTCCCTCTTATTATTTGTGAGCCACTGGTCCCGTCAAAAACACCACGAACATTTCTTGGGGCGATAAATTGTATTTCAGGAACATTATTGCGCAAGGTCTGTGCGTCTTTTAATTTTAACTGTGGGCTTCTTCCGGTTTTAAAACCTTCATAAGGTAAGCTTGTGCTTTGTGCCCACACAAACATAGAATTCATAGCAATGTTTTCAAACTCACGTTCAAAACCGTTATCTAATCCTTTTGCAGATCCAGATAAAGTGATATAAATAAAGATTCCCCATAAGACACCAATGACGGTAATGATGGTACGCACTTTATTTTTTTGGATGGAACCAAAAATCTCTTGCCAGGTGTCGCGGTCAAATATGATTTTTAAACTATTCATCTCTTAATGCAACTATAGGTTTAATACTCGCGGCTCGCTTTGCGGGAATATAGCCCGCAATTCCACCAAAGATGATTAAAATCAAGGTAGAAAATAGTGCCGTTTCCATGTCGATATAGGGGTTTTTAATAAAATAATCCTCTAAGGATTCTCCCATATTATTGAGAATTAATATCCCAACTCCCATTCCTACATATCCAGAAATGGTGGTGATAAAAATTGATTCTTGAAGAATCATTTGTATCACAGATTTTGGGGTTGCCCCCAGGGCTTTTCTAATCCCTAATTCTTTTGTTCTTTCTTTTACCACAAAAACCATGATATTAGAGATCCCAATGATTCCCGCAATTAAAGTTCCCAAACCAACAAAGGTCACGATAAGCTGTAATACATTAGCGAACTGCTGATTTTGTTTTAGTTGGTCGGCAATATTTCGAATAAAAATTCCTCTGGGATCAGTTGGGTCAATCGACTTTTTGGCTTTTAAAAATTTGCGCAACTGTTTTTCAAAAGCGATTGCTCCTGTATGGCCTAATTCTGGTCTAAAAGCAACGATAATTTGGTCTACTTTATCATTGCCTTTTTCAAGCGATTGTCTTGTTGTATACGGGATATAAATAAAACGCTCTTCATTGTCACCCCCTTCGTCTTGAAAAACCCCTACTACTTTAAAAACACTGTTTCCTATATCGATAAATTTTCCGACAGGATCTTCTTGTTTAAACAAATCTCGCCCAACTAAACGGCCAATAACAGCATGTTTACTTTTGTTTTTGACATCTAATTCATTGATATAACGACCCTTCATCATAATGGTCTTTTCGGCATATTGATGATCGGGAGCAATGCCTCGAGTGGTGTAGTTGTCAAATTCGTTTTTATAACGAACAGAGGCACCCCTAGAAATTCTAGGCGTGATGTACTCTAAAAAGAAAGGGAAATTTTCTTTGATGTCCTTTAAGTCATCATTTTCAAATTCAATGCGACGATTGGACTTAAAACCTTTGTAGGGTTTTGAGGTTTTACCAGCAAATAAAAAAAGTGTGTTTGTGGCATCGTCAAGAAAAAACTCCTGGAAGGTGTTTTTTAAACCATTGCCAAAACCAAAAAGAATGATGAAGATAAAAATACCTAAAGCCACCGTAAATCCAGAGAGGAAAGTACGGAGCTTATTCTTGCGAATAGTTTCAAATATTTCTTGCCAGCGATCCCGACTAAACATATTGTTCTGCTAAAACTTGGTTGACCTTTTTGTCTTCAATAATCACTCCATCTTTAAGACGCACTATGCGTTTACACATTTGTGCAATATCTTCTTCGTGAGTAACAACTAAAATCGTTTTCCCCTCTTGATTAATCTTCTGAATGATATCCATCACTTCATAAGAGGTTTGTGTATCTAATGCTCCTGTGGGTTCATCTGCCAGTAATAATTTGGGTTCAGAAACTAAAGCTCTTGCAATCGCAACACGTTGCTTTTGCCCCCCAGATAGTTCACTAGGCAAGTGGGTTGCCCAATCTGCTAATCCAACACTTGCTAAATATTTGAGGGCTTTTTCTTGGCGCTCTTTTCTTTTCATCCCTTGATAATACAATGGGAGAGAAACATTTTCTAGGGCGGTTTTATAATTGATCAAATTAAAAGATTGAAAAACAAATCCCAAAAATTGATTGCGATACTTGGCCGCTTTGGTTTCATCTAAATCTTCAATTAAAACATCGTCTAATTCATAGGTCCCTGTATCCAAAATGTCTAACATCCCAATGATGTTCAACAAAGTTGACTTTCCAGAACCAGAAGAGCCCATTATAGCGACTAGCTCTCCATCTTCAACGGATAAATTGATCCCTTTTAACACGTGGAGAGAACTACTCCCCATCTTATAGGACTTGTGTAAATCGTTAATCTGTATCATGGATGATTATGCAATTTTATAACCAATAAGACGCAGAAAAGTACAATTTGTTACACTTTGACAAAATTATTTATACATCATCCTGTAGACCACAAAACCAACTCCTGCGACTAATAAATAGGGCATGGCCATTAAATAAACAATCCCGTTGTTGATTCCTTTAGCAGTTGCTTGCCCTTCTTCAGACTCCAGTACAGCGCGGCACATAGAACATTGGGCTTCTACTTGATCTGGTAATAACAAGCCAAGAAATATGACTAAAGTAAAAAGAAGTGTCTTTTGTTTCATTTAAGAATAATAAGGCGATATCATTAGGTAGATTATTACCCCTGTGATGGTTATATATAACCAAATTGGGAAAGTGATTTTAGCAATCTTTCTATGCGAAGTAAACTGTTGTGAAATCGCCCTAACATAAGAGATTAACACTAAGGGGATAATTACTACCGATAGAATAATATGAGAAATCAAGATGAAATAATAAGTTGTTTTCACCCATCCCTCTCCACCAAATGGTGTAGGATCTGATGTCAAATGATAGGCCACATACATCACTAGAAAACTAAGAGATAAGCCTATGGCTGTTTTCATCAATTGTTCGTGCAAAGTGATTCTCCTGTTTTTAATCGCCCATAGTGCAATGATCAAAATCACTGCGGTATACCCGTTAATCGCTGCGTAAATGGGGGGTAAAAAAGTAAAGGACTGCACTCCTTCTAATCGTATACGAAACAGTATTGCAACTACCGCTGGGATAAGGATCGAAACAGCTATAATTAAGTTCTTGTATCTTAATTCATTTGCTTTTAAAGACTCATTTTTCATACTTATTTTTCGTTTAATAGTTTTTCTATATCAAATAAAAGCTGATCTACTCCTTGTTCTTCAATGTCTTCTTGATCAATCCCCATATAATAAACAATAGGGTTGCCATAATTATCGCGGCGAGATCGAATAAAACCATTTTGATCGATTAAAGCAAAATAACCTTGATGTTCAAAGCCCCCTGCTACTGCTGGATTAATCGATGCAAAGATATTAAAGCCTTTATTGGCAAGCTCATAAACAGTTGGCTTATCTAGGGTTAAAAACTGCCAAGAGGGGTTTTTATCTACATATCCTTCTGCGTATTTTTTTAAGGCTGAAGGAGTGTCATTTTCTGGGTCTATAGAGAAAGAAGCAATGGCGAAGTCCTCTCTATCTCCAAATTGATCATACAAGACCTTCATGTTTTTATTCATGATAGGACAAATCGAAGGACAACGACTAAAGAAAAACTCAGCAACATAAACTTTACCTAAAAAGTCTTCGTTAGAAATATAAATGCTGTCTTGATTTAAGAATAAAAAATCAGGGACTTTCTTAGCCTCTCCATTAAGGCGAATAAAGTCTAAAGCAGTGTAACCGGGTTTTATTGAACGATTACTACTAATGGTGCTATTATCTGAAACGCGATCTATAATCTTTGGGATAAATAAATACCCAAAAATTAATAGCACAATAATCAGTCCTATAGTACTGCCCTTTTTCATGCCGTAAAATTAAGGAATTTTAAGCTGATGATGGTAAGAAAACTTACTTAGCCCTATCGCTATTGTTCTTTTTTAGGGCTAGACGGTATTCTGCCAAGATTACCTTGACATCATCAGTCATTTTTTTGTTGAGTTCTGCGACAGAAGAGGTGTTGTAGCCAAAGAGCGTTCCTACTTCTTCATCGTCGTCTCTTCCGCGCAATTTTTTTGCGCGATCAATGATAAATACAGTTGGATTACTAAACTTATCATTTAGGGAAACATCTGTCTTAAAACTGGAGAAAAGGGTACTGATTTCGCTTTGTGCTCCAAAGATAAATTTCCATTTAGATAAATCTGTAGCAGCCCCTTTTTGCAACTCGGCTAAAATCTCTTTCACCTTTTCTTGCTGCCCGTTTTCAACGACCATCACAAATTGAAAGTCTTTGAATTCGTAAAAGCGTTTATAGATTTTTTGATTGAGGTTGAAAGCATCTGCTTTTCTCATATCGAGATCACTCCCCCAAAAGCCAACCACAGAAATCATTCCATCAAATTGATGAGAAGAACCTTTTAAAGTAGACCAACTGTTAATTTCATCTACCTCTTCAGTTAATATAGGAAGGCGTGCAAAATTATTGATGCCAGAAGCAAAGAAAAGATAGATCACTAATGGGAAGATAAAAAGTATCCCAAGGACTAAAAATTTCTTAAAGGCTTCTTTTTTCATTAGGAGAATTTAGAAATTCCAGCTAACGAAACCTGTGTTCATTACATCAAAGATATAATCTGCCTCTACTAATAATATAAAGGCCAAGTAAGGAATTAATATCACTAATGGAAGTACAATCGACCCTTTCAACGAACCTTTTTCATCGCGAATGTGCATGAAGTCCCAGGCGATATAATAAGCCTTAACAATGGTTAAGATGATGAAAATCCAGTTTAAGATTTTCATTCCAAAAACCATATTCATCAAGCTTTCTGGTTTGATAATCCCTAGAACAACTTCGATAGTCGTTACAATAGATAAGAAGATTAATACTCCCCAAATTTTTTGAACGTTAGATTTGAATTTTAAGAGTCCTCTAAAAATGGCTAATTTTTGATCTGCGTGTGCCATGTGTGCTGTAATTTATTGTTATACCAAATAGAAAAAGGTGAATACAAATACCCAAACTAAATCGACAAAGTGCCAGTAAAGCCCTACTTTTTCTACCATTTCATAATGTCCTCTGCGCTCGTATGTCCCTCTAATTACATTAAAAAAGATAATGATATTGATGACTACTCCAGAGAGTACGTGAAAACCGTGAAAACCTGTGATAAAGAAAAAGAAGTCTGCAAAAAGGCGATTTCCATATTCGTTGTGAATTAGGTTCGCTCCTTCAACCACGCCAACTGCGTCGTTTATTTTAGCTAAAGATGCTTCTCTAGAAAGGACAATTTTGTGACCTTTCTCGTCAATTTTTTCGCCACGAATCAAAAGATTTTCGTTTGCAGCAAAACCTTCTTTTACTTCATTAACGGTGAAGTTAGGTAAGCTGGTTTCACCCACAAACCAAATCCCGTTACTACTTTCGTGAGTCGCTCTGTCTGTGGCTATATTTGCTGCGAAAGCTTCAAGCGCAACGCGCTTTCCTGTATCGCCATCAACAAATTGAAGGATTTGACCTCCTCTTGTTTCTAGTGCTCCGTATTCTCCTTTGATAAAGTTCTTCCATTCCCATGCTTGTGATCCCACAAAAATGGCTCCACCGATAACGGTTAAAAGCATGTAAAATGTAACTTTTGCTTTGTTCATATGATGACCTGCGTCTACTGCAAGTACCATGGTTACAGAAGAGAAAATTAAAATAAAGGTCATTAAGGCAACATAGTACATTGGGGCATCTACTCCATGTAAAAATGGAAAGTGGGTAAACACCTCATCGGCGATAGGCCAAGAGTCTATGTTTTTAAAACGTGAAAAGCCATAGGCTACTAAAAATCCTGAAAATGTAAGGGCATCAGATACGATAAAGAACCACATCATCATCTTGCCATAACTCGCGTTTAAGGGCTTATTCCCTCCGCCCCAAACATTGGTTTCTTCATTGGAGTTGGTTGCTGCTACTTCCATAAAATATTGTCAAATTATTGATGCAAATTTAAATGTTTTTACTGATAAATTGTTACAAACAGGAACAAATATAACCATAGAAAATCAAGGAAATGCCAAAACAATTCAGCTAACTCAACCCCTAACGTTTGTTCTGGATTGTATTGATTTCGATAAGCGTTAATTAAAACAACACTAAGAACAATCAATCCTGCCGAGACATGGGCCAGGTGAAGCAAAACCAAAACGTATAAAAAAGAGGTGGTAATTGAACTTTCGGCTCCAGTAAAATAGTAGCCAGAAGAGACGATCTCACTAAAACCTTGAAATTGAAAATTGATAAAGGCTATGGTAAGGACAAAGGTTAGCCAAAGCATCCCTTTGAATTGCCCCAGTTTGTTTTGAGCCAAGCTCCTTTTGGCTAAATAAAAAGTAATACTGCTTAATACAATGGTGATTGTACTGTAAGTGAAAACCGCTGGCATGCTAAAGTTTTCGAGCCAATCTGCTCTAGAACTACTTACAACATAAGCACTGGTTAGACCAGCAAATGTCATGGACATACTGATCATTCCGAACCAAAGCATCATTTTTTTGGTTCTACTATTTCTTTCTTTCACGTTAATTTCCATAAACTAAAAATTTATCCATCACATAAATCAGCTGTACAGCGCTAATATAAAATACACTACTCAACATTAATCGTCGCGCAGATTGATCATCTCTTTTACGCATTAAATCTCCTGAAAAATACAACATTATTAATCCTACAATACTAACTGCAATTGCTCCATACAGACTCAAATGCAATGCACCTGTATAATGCGTAAACGGCAAAAGGGAAATCAATAACATCCAGAGGGTGTAGACGACAATTTGAAAGGCCGTTCCTTGATCTTTTTTCCCTGTGGGCAACATTTTAAATCCTGCTTTTTTGTAATCGTCATCTAACATCCATGCAATGGCCCAAAAATGGGGAAACTGCCAGAAGAATTGCAACATAAATAATACGCCAGGCTCTATGCCAAAATAGTTCGTATAAGCCACCCAACCTAACATAAAAGGTATTGCTCCAGGAAAGGCACCTACAAAAACAGCAAGAGGCGTTCTTGTTTTTAGGGGAGTGTAAAGCGCTACATATAAAAAAATGGAGATGCTCCCAAAAAATGCTGTTCTCCAGTTCAATAAATACAACAATATTAAACCTAATATGGTCATCCCTATTGCTAATCCTAAAGCTTTGAGAGGTAACATTCGCCCAGAAGGCAAGGGTCTATTTTTGGTGCGTTGCATCAAGGCATCTAAATCTTTTTCAATGACTTGATTAAAAGCATTTGAAGCCCCTACTAGACAGTATCCACCTGCAGCGAGTAAGGCTAAATCGATATAATTGATGGTATCTGCTGCTAAAAAATATCCCGCAATAGAAGAAAACACAACACTAAGTGCCAAACGCATCTTTGTGATTGCTTTAAAGTCATCAAGCCAAGTAATATTTATTGCAGCAGCTTCAGCAGACATATTCATTCTTTCAACGGGGCAAAGATAACGCACCTTGAGGGATATTCCTTCTTTTCCTTTGCTTTTTGAGCACAAAAAAACCCGAAGTTTCCTTCGGGTTAGATATGATTTTTTTTCTATCTATTGTAGACGGAAGGTAATCGGAATACTAAAGGGTACACGCACGGCACGACCTCTTTGTTTTCCTGGTGTCATTTTAGGAAGTTTGGAGATAATTCTCGCTGCTTCTTTTTCTAGATTCTTATCTGGTCCACGCATACGAACACTGGTGATAGCTCCGTCTTTTGCGATGACAAACTGAACATATACTCTCCCTTGAATCCCCATTTCTTGTGCAATTTCTGGGTAACGGAAGTTTTTGCGGATATGCTTGTTAATTTGATCTTGGAAACATGTTCTTCTTTGTGACTTTGGCACTTTTTCACAACCAGGATAAATTGGTACATCCTCGATTACAGCAAAAGGTACATCAACGTCTTCAAAATCGTCTTCCACTTCGATATCCTCAACCTCAACAATCTCTTCTTGATCTGTTTCTGTTGATTCAATCACCGTTTCTTCCACTTCTTCTTCATCTTCTACGATTTCGATCACCTCTGGAGCTGGCGGTGGTGGCGGTGGTGGCGGTGGAGTTTTTATTTGTTCTGTAATTGGCACTTCTTCATCGTCTTCATCTTCGACATTCAATGATTCATAACCATATCCAGTTTTTTCATAGGTTTTCCATTCAATGGCTCTCCATGAGATTAATAAAACGACAGCCAGTCCAATTGCAAAATAGAGACTACTATTTTTAGTTAAATCGGCTTTGGGATTCTTTTTTAATTGCATTGCACAAAGTTTAGGAGGCTAATTTATAAAAATACGGCTTTTGACCACAATTTTTTTGATAGTTTTTACTGAAAGTATACAAGCTAAAATGCCAAAAGTGTTTGCTAGCAAATCATATCGCTCGAATGACCTATAAACCAAGGCATAACCTTGAATGATTTCTAGGGTAAACCCAAATAGAAAGACCGCGATAAAAATAATACCATGGTTGTTTTTGATTTTCCAATCGAAATCAAGCGCTAAACCAAGGCAGGTAGCAAGCACAAAGTAGGCAATACTATGGAGCACTTTGTCGATACTTAGACCAATATGATCAATTGGAGGTAACTTTAACGGAACCGTCGAAAGAAACACAATAATCGCGGCAACACTTATGGTAAATATTGACCAAGTGAATTTAGGCACCTATAAGGGCTTTGTAAGCCGCTGCATCAAGTAGACCTGTGTGATCATTCGCATCATCCAGTTGCACCTTGATCATCCAGCCTTCCCCATAAGGGTCGTCGTTGACTACCTCTGGTGCATCGGTTAGTGCATCGTTGAATTCTATCACTGTGCCTTTTAAAGGCATAAATAGATCAGATACTGTTTTAACCGCTTCTACTGTCCCAAATACCTCTTCTGCATCGATGTTTTCGTCAATTGTCTCTACCTCAACATAAACGATATCGCCTAGCTCTCCTTGGGCAAAGTCTGTTATGCCAATCGTGGCAACGTCTCCTTCAATGGAAACCCATTCGTGATCTTTGGTATAGTGTAAATTATCTGGTACGTTCATAACATGTTTTTTGCTTGAAGCAAATATAAATTTTTGAACGAAATCCCAATCAATTAATTCCCAAAATTATATCGCATGGTAATTCCAGAACGAATACTGGTTTGTGGAAAGGCGGTAGAGATCGCAAATTTGGAAAAGTTGTGATCATAAAAGAAAAGCGCCTGCAAATTTCGGGATAAAGCATAATCTGCAGTGACTTTTATCGACCACAATGTTTGTCCTGCAGTAACTTGATTGTTGTCAATTTCTAGGTTGCGCAATACTGTAATATTATTGCGATAAGACAGGTCTGCCTTAATATTTAAATCCCCTTTTAAGGTGCGTTTTCTCCCACCAATGTTTGTAGTAAATGGTAAATCTTTAATGCGATATCCCATTCCTAGGATATATTCTTCACCGCTTGTTTCTGTCAATAAATTATTATCTAAACTTAGTGATAATGCGCGGTCAGTTTTAAGTTCGGCTAAAAATTTAAACGAATTTTTCAATTCTAAATCCACCCTAACCAATGGATTAAACTGCTCGACTAAATTGATGTTTCCGTATATTTTTTCAGGAACAAAGTTACCGCCAGTATCTTTTAAGTTTGGCGATTGGGGGTCATAATCAAGATTGGTTTGAAACTGATTGATCGTATAGCTTGATCGATAAGCATGGGTTAAAGAAAAACGATTAAATACTTTTTTAAGGGACTTGATATTCATCAAACCAGTATATTTTAAATTCCAATTTGGCAGGGGAACTTTTTGAATAGGATCGAGGGAAATATTGTTTGGATTACTCCCAGAATATGCAGCTAAAAATGCCGGAACAACAACTTCTTGTTGGCTCTTACCATAACCATTTGGGAAACCATTTTGGTCGAGATCATTTGGCGATAGTCCTCTCTCTTGTGCTAAACGATTCGCAATAATTTGTCTGTTCTCTCTAAAGGTTTCAAAGTAAGGACTCGCCTCACCCTTTGAACGTTGAAAGGCTGTTTTGATCAGGATGGTAGAAATACCAAAGTTGCCAAAACTATTCGAATTCAAAGGAACATATTCTTGATTGACGACATTAAAGTTTTCAGTAATACTCTCAGAGAAATTACGTTCAGCACTTAAATCGATGATTAGACCTTTCCCAAAATCCAATTGACCCGTTAAATTGAGTTGGGTGTTATTGAGCTGGGTATAGGGTTGATTGAAATTTGGGAAATCTGTCAACCAGCCTTGCTTAGCCGCTTCATATCGAATATCTGCCTGACTCCCAAAGGTAAAGCCCGGAGAAGGCTGCAAAGTCCCTAATAGTCCCACTTTAGGCAAATAACCCGGTAAGACCTTTCCGTTGTTTTCTGTATAGGAGAATTGCAAACGTCTTAATATTGTTAAAGCATCCACCACACTGGTTAAAACCTTGCGTTTCTTTTTCGGTTTTTTAGCTTTAGTAGTGTCTGCTGGAGAAGCAGCTCTTGCGGGGAGTGCACGTACATTTTTGCGTTTTTTGGTTAAGCCTAAAATACGATAAAGTCGATCGGTTTGTATCGACCCATTTAAGGACTTTGAATTGACATTTTGGATGGTGTTTACAATCCCTAAAACAGCGCCATTTTCGTGTTCTACTTCCGCTAGAATATCTGATCCTCTTTGCCAACTAAAATCCCCGTTATAGCTGTAATTAGCATCTATAAAACTCAAGAACGGGATATAAGCAAAGGGTAATTTATAGGTGAGATTTAATGTTTGAAAATGCCTGTTAGGGTCCCCAAAGTCCCACAACCCATCCCAGATACCTCTTGCTTTGTCAACACGTCTAGTACCGTCTGGGTTTTCTTCATAATAATTTTTGACAATGTTATTACTCGAGGCGGTAAAGTTTAATCGAAGAGATCGTGTTAAGTTATGCCCTAGAGAATAAGTCCAGTCAAACAAGAAATTGCGTTGTTGTAGTTCGGGTAAACTCAATTGATTTGAGGCATCTACTCCCTCTAAATACACTTCTCTAAAACGTTGATTGTTGAACAGACGATTGATATTAGAGCTAATCGAAATATTCGCAGGAACCGGATTTAAATTAATTTCTTTTAACCAGCGCAAGTATTGTTTTTTGCTAAAGAGTTTTACCTTTTTAAACGGATTAATCTCAAAAGGCTTAAAAGTATGCCCATAATTTGCCCCTAATCGAAGAGAGGTATTGGATTGATTTTCAATCTCATAATCGTGATGGGTCAACTGATTAAATGCATAAGACACATCAAAGTTTTCGATATTGTAAAAACGTGGTTTTGCAGGACTTCCAGTTTTTCTAACGCCTATTAAACTAATGCTCTTTCGTTTAGTATAATCAATGGCTTGGTCTCTTATCGCCTTTCGCTCTGTTGCATTTTGTGCAGTACTCAAACGATCTTCAAGTCTTAAATCTTGATAAAATGGATCGTATTCTGGGGTAATGGCAGTTTCGCCTATGCTGTAATTCAAGGGTAGATTAACCCCCCATTTTTGCGGAAGCAGTTGTCCAGCATTTACGGTAGATACCAGGTCGTATTGTACTAATTCTTCTCGACTTCTTTGATTTGGAGATTGATCAATACTCCCAAAACCAATGGTCGAGTAGCGACCACTAGCACTTAGATTAGCAAAATCTGCAATATTTGCGTCTAGTGCTCCTATGGCTGCCCAGCCACCCTGACTGTCAATTCCGGCGATACGCAATTCGTTAAACCACACTTCACCACACAGTATATCTCCCACTTGAGTAGAAGGGTTTTTCACCCCGATCATCATGGTCTTAATCGCCCCTAAAGAAGGATTCCCTTTGATCGATAACTTGTATCGCTTTTGCCCTGGCAAACTACTAATGGGTGTAAATTCATCTATGGGGTTAAGCTCTTCGTCAAAATAACTTGCCGTTCTAAAAGATGGATTATTCAAATAAGCTGCCTTAATTTTTGACAACAATTCTACGGGGACATCTATCGAGTTAAAATCTGGCTGCCACACTTCTTCTGCCGATAATCGATTTGCTGTATTTTCGACATAGCTAGTCGGTTTTAAGGGCACTTCTATCTGATAATAGTTGTCTTGATAATCTGTTCCCAGTCGAATAAACGCCACTAGTCTGCTGTCATATTCGTCTGTGGTTCCCGATCCCGGCAAGGGGGTTTGTCCTTGAATTGATTCGGCATGCAAGTACATTTTCAATTTTTTATACTGACGTAAATCAACATCGACCCCTTTATAAATCCCGCGAGAATCCATGGGTTGTAAACCACATACCCTAAAAGAAAGCGACTGCTCGTTTTGACGAACAATGGTGTTGTTGTTATTAATTTGCTCCCGCTGAATTTCTGGGGGAAGGATATAATTTACCGGAATGCGATTTTCGTTTTCTAAAATATTGACCGTTGATATATCTACGGTTGTATTGGCATTCGCCAAAACATCTTCGTTTAAAGAACGGTTATACCGTCGCCAGTCCCCTCTTACTAAATCTAATGTTCCAAAACGCATAACCACCGATTGATCAAAACCACTCAATAACATTCGCATAAATCGAATTGAACGCAAGTCCTGGATCCCATTAACGGTATTGAAATAACTTGAAAAGTTAGTGCCTTGGTAATAACTTTTATCAATCGGGACTTTAAACTGTATCCATCTTGTGACTAGATTTTCTCCGTTAGGTAAAGAGACGGTTACATTTTCTCGCACATCTGTCACAAAAGGATGCGCGCCAACAGTCATATTTTTTTCAATGGGAATTCTATATTCAAAATAGCTGTCAATCGTATTCATGGTTTGATCGCGATTAACATCTTCGGCATCTGGCTCTGTGGTACTTCCTCTATCGGTATCAGAGAAGGCTATAGGAGAATTGCCCTCTGTTCCGTTATAATTTTTATAGCGGTTAATAATGCTTCCTTCTGCTTGTAAAAAGTACTCATAGTTGTCTCCTGCTGGGTCATTTGCGGGGCCATTAGGATACACTACTCTTTCTTCTTCATCATTTAAACCATCTAAACCTACATCCTGTAAAAGGCGATCTTCTTCTATGGTATTAAACGCATACAATAACGATTGAGCAGATGGGGTTCTCCCCCAGTTAGTTGTTTGTACTGCGGTAGACGCTGTACTGGGTAAACCGTTCTCATATTGTTTGCGACCATCGCGTAAAATATCTTCAGATATGTTTCCAAGGTGGAAGACTAATTCTCCTAATTCATCGTCATTTGACTCCAACTCATTAAAAGTATCCAAGACCCAGAACTCAATAAATTCTACATTGGACTGCTCAAAATTTGTCGCATTAATCGAACGCATAATCCCTCCCCAATTTTGCTCAGGTTGATTCGCAAAAAGGTTATTCTCTTGATTGTTATAAGGTCCTTTTTCTTCTGGGAAATAAGCTAAATCTAAGGTAGGTTGTCTGGTGGGTTGCCCTTGAACCAAATCTTGCTCTGGGAAAATTTCTTTGATAAAAATCCCCCTGGTTGTATTTAATGAAATATCGCTATTGCTTATTCCTGCAGGCCTAGACTGCACCGCATAAAAAATAGGATCCACGGTATACCAGGCTATTTTTGCTCGATTGTAGCCTGCAGCTAAGTTATCTTGTCCGGCATCTGACCCACCAAAACCTTCAAAAGGAACCGAGGCTAACCTCCATGCAAAAGCTCCTTTTACATCGATATTCGTTTGGGCACCTTCAAAGTCGTCTAAGTAGACATTTGTCTCACCTTCTAATTTTGTGTTTCGAGGATCACCAGCAATCAAAGAGGCTATTTCCCCACGAAAAGAAATTCTCGAAGGCGCTGTCGTTTCTATGGTCGGTAACTTGTTAATCAGGCGGGTTAAAAATGGAATTTCTGTAGAGAAATTAGTGTTAAAACCTATCATGGTATTGTTGACTGGCTCTGTTCCATAATTGGCCTTTTGGGTCAATGGATTTTCACTTAAGTTAATCAATGTCCCACCTATGGCGACCTTTTCATTAAATTGGTGGGTGATGTCAAAACCGCTAAAACGCTTGTTTTGTTGACCAAAAAAAGTATTGTTTTCTACCGAAATCTGAATGGGAACATTCGATGCCTGTAAGGCTGGGTCTAGAATTTTTACACGCCCTATTTGATAGTTCACCGTATAATCTACACCTTCTCTCAACACCCGTCCTCCAGCGGTCACTTGTACCGATCCTCGGGGGACATTAAATGCACCAATGGCGATCCCGTCGCCGCCAGCAGATTTATATCGCCCTTTCAATTGATATTTATTTTTCTCTGTTGCCTCAAGGGCAGCTGCCTGAGTTAAAGCATACATTTCCCTAAAGACATATTTGGCTTGATTCGCATTATAGGTCATCTCATCGCTATACGTTTCTGCGCTGTTTGCAGGGTCATCCAATAAGGCAAATAGACTTTCTCCAAAGGGTTCAACGGTAGGGAAAATAATTCTTCCGTATTGCGGATCTACTGTAATACCGGGAATAAAATCAAAGAATCCGTCGCCCTCTGGTTCTGGATCATTGTAAATATTTAAGCGGTCTAAACGCAAGCTGCGTAAAAGAATACTATTCTCTAATTCTTCTGGCCAAATACTCGCGTCTACCGCAGAGAGATAGTTAATGGGCGAAGGATCGGTGTAGAGAATATTTAACCTAAAATCTTCTTGTTCTAATTGAAATGCCCCAGTGTTATAGATGTTTTTCATCATCAAATTCCACACTGGTTGACGCACATCTGTTAAACTACTCTTTAACATTTTTACCACTAGGTTGTTTGTTTCTACTTGCTGTACAGCTGTATTTGCAGTTGTGGGATCAATACTTGTTCCTGCAACGCCTCCATTGGCAAATTCTCCTACTTGATACACTTCGCCGTTATAGGTAAATTGAAAGGCAACTCCTAAAATTTCATCATTACTCAATCGTTGATTAAGAGAGATGTATCCCAATTGTGGATGTAAATTGTATTCTGATGGGTCTAACTTTCGAGCGCTCTCTAAAAAGGCATAATCAAAGCCTTCTTGTACTTGTCCATTGAGGGCACCAAAGGATTGAGATAAAGTGCCCACATCTCTAATTCCCTCTGTAATAAAAGAACCCGCACTAATTTTTTCTGGGTCTAGTTTATTGGCTTCATTTGCAGGAACGCCATTGGGTAAAGGAGAATTAAAAAAGCTTGTGTTTAGCTGTCCTAGCCTTGTCCTATTGGGGTTTGACTCTCCTAAATCTTGGAAAGCAACAATGTTTCGAATGTTGTTGACTTGGGATTGACGGTTAGTGATCCACACCTCAACTCTGGTGATTTGGATAGGTGAATTGATGTAAGGGTACGTTTGTAAAAAACGGTCATAATTATCCCTAAAATAATGCGCTAAAAAGAAGTGACGATCTGCTTCATAGTCGAGTGCAAAAACAGAAAACTCTTGTAAAGCGCCTCCCCCTTGTGCGATAACAGATTGACTTTGAGAGCGTTGTTCAGCAAACACCCCAGTGATATTAGTCCGTCCAAATTTTAACTGCGCTTTTACCCCCATCAAACTTTGCGCCCCAGAAATCAAGGTACTGTTCAAGGGCATATTGATGTTTCCAATATCGATGTTTTGTAATATGGCATCTTCAGAAGCGGGCTTGTTTAAGAAATCGTTGATCTTGTTCTTATAATTCCCCACCGTACCTTGCAGATTATTCGCTTTATCTTGAAGCGACTGTAGCTTTCCTTTTACATCATCAACCTTCCCTTTTACTTGATCATATCGATCCTTTAGTTTTGCTCCCTTTTGTTCTAAATCATCAACCGTATTTGTCAAAGACTCGGGCAAATAACTTTCTAGATCATTGATTTTTGGAGGATTAAATTGAAGTTTAACCAGGTTTTGAAAATCAAAGGTAGATTCTGTGTCATAGTTAGCGGTAATTTGAAGGCGTTCGCCAATGGAACCCAGAAGACTAAGGCTAATACGCTGATCAAAATCAAATCCAAAGTTCCTTCTATTGCGTGGAGAAAAAGAGGGATTATCCGTCTTTTGGTAGCGCACGCCTAAATCAATTCCTATCGAACCCTGAGGTTGAACATCAATTTCGTTACTCCCAAAGATGGAAGAAAAAAACTTTGAATTGACATATAACTCGGGAAGCAGGTCTTTTTGAGCTTCGTTATTCTGCCCTTTATTTTTCCCAATAATGGTTATTTTTTGCTGGAAATAGGCATTCATTTGGGCTTTAAGTACCCGCTTTTCAAATTCTTCGGGAGTTAAAACTAAAGGTGTCCCAATGGGAAAATCGGCAATCGAGGCTGTAAAGAGGTAGAGGTCCTGCTCAGGATCATAGCTGTAAAAAGAGGTGATGTCTTGTGTTTGAGGCAAAGCGATTCTCCCCAACTCATTAGCATCTATGGTGGGGTCTTGTCCATAACTTTTCACACTCCCTACTCCCAACAATAGCGTGAGTAAAAGAAAAAAGTGTAGGTGTTTTAAGTCCGCTTTTTTTTGGTCAATCAAAGGTTATTTACAATTTATTCAAAGCTTGTTTGATGAGTTCCTCAACAGAACTATCTGGGGCACTTTGAATGATGTTATCAATTACTTTCTCGGCTTGCCTTCTAGGGTAACCAAGAACCTCTAATGCTGATAACGTTTCTTCTTTGATTGTATTGCTTTTAAGGGCAGGAATTTCGTCCATTCCAGCCACATTTTGAATTTTGTCTTTCAGTTCAATTAAAACCCTTTGAGCGGTTTTTAAACCAATCCCTTTTACAGCCTTAATCGCGGCTAAATCTTCGTGTACGATGGCTTGTTGAATTTCTGATGGAGTCATAGAAGATAACATTGTTCGAGCAATACTTGCTCCAATCCCCGAAATAGAAATTAACAAACGAAAAATACTGCGCTCCATGGGTTGGTAAAAACCATAAAGCGTGTGGGCATCTTCTCTGATTTGCAAGTGGGTATACAAACGAATATTTTCATCTGAACCGATCATGCCATAGGTATGCAAAGAGATATTAACTTCATAGCCCACGCCATGACAATCAATGACCACATAGGTGGGATTTTTCTCAATTAATCGGCCTTGTAATTGTGTGATCATAGCTGCTCTTTTAGCTGTTTTTGCTGGGCATCAACTACCGCAACGGCTGCCATATTGACCATTTCATCTACACTGGCTCCTAATTGTAAAACGTGTACCGCTTTTTCTAGACCCAATAAAATAGGCCCTACAGATTGCGCTCCATTGAGCTCTTTTAACAATTTATATGTGATATTAGCCGACTCAAGATTAGGGAAAATTAAGGTGTTTACATTCTTTTTGACCAATTCTGAAAAAGGAAACTTTTCCGCTAACATCTCTTTATTTAAAGCAAAATCTGATTGTAAGGGTCCATCGACTTCTAGGTCCGGATAATAACGGTGTAAGTAATCTACCGCATCACTTACCTTTTTTACTCCTGGATGCTTAGACGCACCAAAATTGGCAAAGGTAATCATAGCAGTGACTGGTTTAAACCCAAACATTTCAACGACTTGCGCATTCATATAAGCGATTTTAGCCAACTCTTTGGCCGTAGGGTCAATGTTGATTGAGGTATCTGATAAAAACAACGGACCTCTATCTGTCAACATCATGTTTGTAGCGGCGATTCGAGTTACTCCTTTGACTTTGCCTATAATACTCATAACAGGCTTTACCACAGAAGCATAGTTTCTTGAATATCCAGAGAGCATAGCATCTGCATCGCCCGTTTTAACCATCATGGAAGCGAAGTAATTTCGCTCGCGCATGACAGACTTTGCTTCGTATTCTGTTACTCCTTTGCGCTTTTGATTTTCCCAATAGAGGTTCGCATAATGATTTTTAATCTCGCGCTCCTCCATGCTTTTTGGGTCAAGAATTTGAACGGAATCTTGATCAAAATCAATGGACTCCATCAAATCGATAATGACTTCTTTTCGCCCTAAAAGAATGGGATCTGCAATCCCTTCTTCTTTTACAATCTGGGCAGCTTTGAGGACATCGAGTTGGTCTGCTTCTGCAAAAACCAGCTTTTTAGGTTCTTGTTTTGCACGGTGGTGTAATACTCTTAATGTTTTTTGCTCGCTCCCAGTTCTAGCCGCTAATTCTTCTCGGTATCGATCCCAATCTTCAATGGGTTCTTTTGCAACACCAGACGCTATTGCTGCTTTTGCCACAGCTAAGGGAACCTCAACAATTAATCGTGGATCAAAGGGTTTTGGGATAATATAATCACGGCCAAAGGTCAATCGGGTTTCGTTATAGGCGAGGTTCACTTGCTCTGGCACGGGTTTTTTTGTCAATTCTGCTAAGGCTTCTACTGCTGCCATCTTCATCGCTTCGTTAATGGCAGTGGCGCGAACATCGAGTGCCCCTCTAAAGATAAAAGGAAAGCCTAAAACATTATTCACCTGATTAGGGTGGTCTGAACGACCTGTTGCCATTAAAATATCATCTCTGGTAGAACAGGCAAGATCGTAGGCAATTTCTGGATCTGGATTGGCCATGGCAAAAACGATTGGGTTTTTCGCCATAGAAATCAACATTTCTGGGGTAACAATATTGGCCATCGATAAGCCAATGAAGACGTCAGCGTTATTCATCGCGTCTTCAAGGCTATGCAGGTCGAGATCAGTGGCAAACTCTGCCTTTTCTGGCGTTAGTGTTTCGCGATCTTTTCGAATCACGCCTTTACTGTCTGTCATGACAATATTTTTGGCTTTAGCTCCAAAGGCTTTATACAAACGCGTGCAAGAAACTGCTGCTGCACCGGCACCAGAAATCACAATACGCACCTCTTCTATCTTTTTATTGGATAACTCTAAAGCGTTTAATAAGGCCGCGCAAGAGATAATAGCTGTCCCGTGTTGATCATCGTGCATCACTGGAATGTCCAGTTCTTCCTTTAATCTTCTTTCTATTTCAAAGGCTTCTGGCGCTTTGATATCTTCTAAGTTGATTCCGCCAAAGGTGGGAGCAATCGCCTTCACTGCTGCGATAAATTCTTCGGTGTTTTTGGTGTCAACCTCAATATCAAAAACATCAATCCCGGCAAATATTTTGAAAAGGAGTCCTTTTCCTTCCATTACAGGCTTAGACGCCTCTGGACCGATATCTCCTAAACCTAAAACAGCGGTTCCATTTGAAATTACGGCAACTAGATTTCCCTTATTGGTGTATTTATAAACGTTGTCAACCTCTTTGTCTATTTCTAAACAAGGAATTGCTACTCCAGGGGAGTAAGCCAAGGCTAAATCTCGCTGGGTGGCATATTTTTTTGTTGGGACAACTTCTATTTTTCCCGGTCGAGGTTTAGCGTGATAAACTAAAGCCTCCCTCCGGTTGTTTTCTTTACTCATAGTTATGTGCTTATAACAAATGTAGGAAGTCCTTTTTAATAGACGCAATTAATCGAAAAAAAAAGGAATAATTGTAGTTGTAATATTCCGCTAAAAATAGCAGGTATTATATTGGTAAATTTATTTGATAGACAGCAGTTGAGTTTGATCAATTTGAGTCTCTAGATTTTTAGCGATATGTTCTCCTACTTTATTGCCTTGATCAACCCCTTGTTCTATGGCCATCATATAATGGATTCCTCCATATAATATAGAAATAGCGGCTTCTTCTGAAGCGTGAATAAACGATTTAAACGCTCGAACAGGGAGTCCATAAGCAACTTCTGTCGTGTCGTCAAAGGTAAAATTTTCACCGTATAGCTTTGTCAAAACAACCGCAGAAGCACGTGATATAACGGAATGTCCACTGGTGTATTCTGGAAAAGGTGGGGTTTGTAATAAAGGCAACCACTCTTGATCATAATACTTGTTAATCAAGGTTTCTGGACGGACCACTAGGGTATTCCATTTTTCGTCCCAACAACTGATAAATGCATCAAAAAGGGCGATGCTGACATGGGCATAGGCATTTATCGTTTCGGCAAAATTACTTTGTGCTTTTCTGGTAGCGATGGCAGTAATCCCGATCCAGTGCCCTCCAGGAGTAATCTTTTTTGTGGCAAACATGGCATGACCTCTGTGGTGGGTCACATAGGGGTTACAGTCCCAGAATTTAGCAATTTCAACTTGCTCGTCTGTCAAAACTTTACTGATATCATAAACCTGTTGTAACTGCTTTTGGAAAGGGCTTCCCTTAGATAAATCAAAACTTAATGGTGCTTTGGGTTGATATTGATTAGCCGAGTCTATGACTAGGGTACGAATCTTATTCCAGTGGGGTTCAATCCCGTCCATATAATCTGGTGGGGTAGGTTTCCAAAAGTGATCTTCTTCTTGTATGGTATATCTCGAGAAAGTTCTCGTTTGATTGTACAAATCTCCATTTGCCCAGTTTAAGATATGTGCGCTAACTTTTTCAGCATAGGCTAGAGAGGCTTTTCGAACTCTTCTGGGTACGCCTATAGCTTTTATTTTCATGGCTTGTTTTCGTTGAAAATCATCCATTTTATCTTCAGAAAAAATCAAGGCTTTTCCTACAAAGTTGTAAGCATATAATGTAGCTAAATGAGGATTTACATCTTGTGTCATAGGAGAAATCTTCTCCAAATCTTTTAATTGCCCTGCTAAGCTCTTATAGTTTTGTGGATAAGCCTGAGCCATTATTTCATAAGCAGCTATAGTGGGGTACATATAAATCCTTGATGCTACTGGTAGGGAAAAGATATCATAAACGATTATATCTGATAGATTTTTAACTGAGGAATGAAATAACTCAGCTTCTTGAATTCTATTTTTGTAAACTGCATCTTCTTTACAGCTAAAAAAAATCAATGTTAAGAGGATAAAAAAAGAGGTTTTTTTCATTTAAGTAAGGTTTGGGTTTTTGAAAAGTACGAAATTGATTTGTATTGGATAATCTCTTTAGAAAGTAAATCAACCGATATAAAGACTTGGTCTGCAATATGATTGATTTTATATGACTTAATTTCGAAATCGTTTTCGTCAATCAATCTTCTTCCCTATTTTTACAAAAAATAACCTGATGAAGAATTTGACCCTAAAAGACATCGCTACCGCACTTGACCTATCGATAACTACTGTATCAAAAGCCTTAAAAGATTATCCTGATGTAAGCCCTAACACTAAGAAAAGGGTGAAAGCTTACGCAAAAGAGGTGAATTTTACCCCAAATGCCTATGCTGCTTATTTAAGAACGCAAGAGTCCAAAATGATTGGGGTAATCATTCCACAGCTTAACCATTACTTTTTTAGCAACGTACTTAAGGGCATTATGAACGCCGCAGAGGAAGAAGGCTATATGGTCATTATTCTTAGTTCTGAAGAATCTTATGAATTAGAAAAAAAGCAGGTCGATCGATTAATGAAACAGAATGTTGATGGCATCCTTATGTCTATTGCAGATTCTACACATGATACAGAACATATCGACAATATCTCCAAACAAAATATCCCCCTTGTGTTATTTGACAAATACTCTAAGCTTAGTGAATGTTCAAGTGTGATCATTAATGATCAAAATGCTGCTTTTACCGCGGTAGAACACTTGATCAAAAGTGGGAGGAAAAACATTGCCCACCTGAGAGGTCCCTTACTCCCTCAAAATTCCATTGATCGTTTCTTGGGTTATCGCAAGGCCTTAGAAAAACACCAACTTCCTTATAAAAAAGATTGGGTATTTACTTGTCAAGACATCACAAGTGATGAAGGCTATACTTATGCTAAAGAAATCCTCGATCAACACCCTGAAATTGACGCTATCTTTGCTGTGGCAGATATGCCCGCCATAGGCGCTATCAAGTACTTTAACGAACAAAACATCTCCATTCCAAAACAAATTGCGGTGATGGGCTTTAGTAATTGGAAAATATCTGGTTTAGTTACGCCTGCTTTAAGCACCGTAAATCAACCTGGGGAAACCATGGGAAGAAAAGCGTTTGAATTATTTTATGAAGAGTTACAACTCCGTAAAAAAGGAAAAAAGTTCGCTCCTAAAATTATCGAAGTAGAGACCAGTTTAGTCGTTAGAGATTCAACTTGATTTGCTGGAGTCTAAAAAACGAATGTTACGCTGTAGACCAGTGTATTTCGCTCTTTTTACAGCACTCTTTTGGAAGACGCGTTGAAAGGTTTCTTCGGTTAGTTCATGCCAGTCTTTTGCCGTTAGTTCTAACAATTCTTCTTTTGGCTTAAAAGCCGGCTCTTGATGTGGAGTAGCAAATCGATTCCAGGGACAAACAGTTTGACAAATATCACAACCAAACATCCACCCATCCATCTTATCTTTAAACGAACTAGGAATAGCGTCTTTCAATTCAATCGTGGCATAAGAGATGCATTTACTTCCATCGATTTGATAGGGTGCAATAAGTGCTTCTGTAGGACAGGCATCGATACAGGCCGTACAACTTCCGCAGTGATCTGCGACAGGGAGATCATAGGCTAGTTCTAAGTCGATGATCATTTCTGCAATAAAGAAAAATGAGCCCACTTGCTTAGAGATCAGGTTAGTGTTTTTACCTAGCCATCCCAGGCCCGCTTTGGCCGCCCAGGCCTTATCCATTACAGGGGCAGAATCGACAAAGACACGACCTTCTATTTCGCCGATGGATTCTTTTAAACGACTTAGCAAGGTTTTTAATTTACCCTTGATAACATGATGATAATCTTGTCCAAAGGCATAAGAGGCAATTTTAGGCGCATTGGGATCCTCTTGCTTTTCTTCTGTATGATAATTGAGTAATAGAGAAACGACACTTTTTGCCCCAGGAACTAAGAGCGTTGGGTTTAATCGCTTATCAAAGTGATTTTCCATATAGTGCATCTTTCCGTTACGTCCCTCTTGTAACCATTGTTCCAGTTTAGGAGCTTCCTCTGCTAGAAAGCCTGCTTTGGCTATGCCACAAGATAAAAAGCCTAGGGATTTAGCCTCTTTTTTAATCAATTGAGAATAATGTGCCCGCTGGTCTTTCATTGAATCAAGGTGTTAAAATAATCCTCCTTGATTTCCTTTTATACGACCCAAGTGCTTATAGGCAAGTTCTGTGACTTCTCTTCCTCGAGGAGTGCGCACTATAAACCCTTGTTGGATCAAAAATGGCTCATAAACCTCTTCAATGGTTTCCCCATTTTCTGAAACAGCGGTGGCTAAAGTGGTAATCCCTACTGGACCACCTTTAAATTTATCGATTAGGGTGGTGAGGATTTTATTATCCATTTCGTCTAGACCGTGGGCATCTACTTGAAGCGCATTTAGACCGTATTTAGTAATTGCTAGATCGATCTTACCATTCCCTTTTATTTGGGCAAAATCTCTTATGCGGCGAAGTAATCCATTTGCGATACGAGGAGTTCCTCTACTTCTTCCAGCGATCTCTATGGCTGCGTCTTGATCAATGGGGACATTAAGAATGGCTGAACTACGCTCAATAATGGTCGAAAGCAATTCTGTTGAGTAATATTGAAGTCTACTACTGATGCCAAAACGTGCCCGCATAGGTGCGGTTAACAGACCTGAACGGGTAGTTGCTCCTACTAAGGTAAATGGATTTAAAGTGATTTGAACGGTTCTTGCATTTGGACCAGACTCAATCATGATATCGATCTTGTAATCTTCCATCGCAGAATAAAGGTATTCTTCTACGATAGGACTCAGACGATGAATTTCATCTATAAAGAGAATGTCTCTGGGCTCTAGATTAGTCAACAATCCCGCTAAATCTCCGGGTTTATCTAAAACGGGGCCAGAGGTCATTTTAAGCCCTACTTCAAGCTCATTCGCTAAAATGTGCGCAAGGGTGGTTTTCCCTAAACCAGGAGGGCCGTGAAACAGTGTATGATCAAGTGCTTCTCCTCTTTGGTTTGCCGCAGCAACAAATATTTTTAGATTTTCTAAAATCGCATCTTGACCAGCAAAGTCGTCAAAACTCAACGGCCTTAAAGCGCGATCAATGTCTTGCTCTTCTGGCGAAAAATGTTCATTGGTGGGATCGAGATGTTCGTTCATTGTTACAAATATAGCAGAAGCTACAAAAAAAAGAGGCCCAAAGGCCTCTTTCGTGTTTATTATAGAAAAGAATTAATGTTGTAATTCTTCTTCTCCTTCTTTTAAAGGAACAATTTGAGAAACCCAATCCTCTTCTTGTCCTGGTTTAGAATAATCATACGCCCAACGATGAACTTCAGGGATTTCTCCAGGCCAGTTACCGTGCTTATGTTCTACTGGGGTGGTCCATTCTAAAGTATTCGATTTCCATGGGTTTTGCTCTGCTGCTTTACCATAGAAAATACTGTGGATAAAGTTGTATAAGAACACTAACTGTGCTGCTCCAGCCGTAAAGGCAAATAATGAGATGACAACATTAATATTAGCGATATCATCAAAGTAAGGGAAAGCGGTGTTTGTGTAATAACGGCGTGGTAAACCAGCCATTCCAATAAAGTGCATTGGGAAGAACACCCCATAAGCACAAACTGCTGTTACCCAAAAGTGAACATATCCTAGGTTCTTGTTCATCATACGACCGAACATTTTTGGGAACCAGTGGTAAACCCCAGCAAATAGTCCATATAAGGCAGAAATACCCATCACTAAGTGGAAGTGAGCCACAACGAAATAAGTATCGTGAACGTTGATATCAAGCGTACTATCTCCTAAAATAATCCCGGTTAAACCTCCAGAAATAAAAGTGGAAACTAATCCAATCGAGAATAACATCGCAGGGTTTAACTGCAGATTACCTTTCCACAAAGTGGTGATATAGTTAAACGCTTTTACTGCAGATGGAATCGCGATTAATAAGGTCGTAAAGGTAAATACAGACCCTAAGAATGGATTCATTCCAGAGATAAACATATGGTGCCCCCATACAATGGTAGATAAGAACGCGATTGCTAAAATTGATGCAACCATCGCACGATATCCAAAGATAGGTTTACGTGAATTTGTCGCGATAATTTCAGAGGTGATTCCTAAGGCTGGAAGTAATACGATATATACTTCTGGGTGACCTAAGAACCAGAAAAGGTGTTCGTATAATACAGGTGATCCTCCTTGGTAGTGTAACACTTCTCCTTGAATAAAGATATCTGAAAGGAAGAAGGATGTTCCAAAACTTCTATCCATGATCAACAATAAAGCCGCTGATAATAAAACTGGGAAAGATACCACCCCGATGATTGCCGTTACAAAGAAGGCCCAAATAGTCAACGGTAAACGCGACATTGACATCCCTTTTGTACGTAAGTTAATTACGGTAACGATGTAGTTCAATGAACCTAATAAAGAGGAAGCAATAAAGATTGCCATAGAGACCAACCATAAAGTCATTCCTAAACCAGATCCAGGTTGTGCTTGTGGTAAAGCCGAAAGTGGCGGGTAGATTGTCCATCCTGCTGCAGCTGGCCCAGCTTCTACAAAAAGAGAAGAAACCATGATCATTGAAGAAAGAAAAAACAACCAAAATGAAATCATATTCAACAAACCAGAAGCCATATCACGTGCTCCAATCTGTAATGGAATTAAAAGGTTACTAAAGGTTCCACTTAATCCTGCAGTAAGGACAAAAAATACCATGATGGTACCATGAATGGTAACCAAAGCTAAATAGACATTAGGATCCATTACTCCTTCTGGAGCCCATTTTCCTAATAATATATCAAAGATGGCAAAAGACTGCTCTGGCCATGCTAATTGAATTCTAAATAACAAAGACATTGCAATCCCAATAATTCCCATAAACAAACCTGTAATAAGGTATTGTTTGGCAATCATTTTATGATCCTGACTGAAGATATACTTCGTCATGAATGTTTCCTTGTGATGATGTCCGTGATCCTCTTCGTGTACGTGCGCTACTGTTGACATATCTTTTTCCTTTTTTTAAAATTATTGTATGACTTGAGCAAAAGTTTGCTGTTGGGCCATCCATTGTTCATATTCTTCTGGCGATTCAACTACAATTTTCATCTGCATATTGTAGTGAGAGGCGCCACAAATTTTATTACATAGCAAAATATAATCAAAGATATAAGGTTCTAGGGCTTCTTCCCCATTTGCGATTAATTCTTTGCTATTTTCTACTCTAATTTTGTTGATTTTTTTCACTTTGGCAATCATATCAGGGTTTTGACGCATTTCCTCTGTAGTGGTAATGGGTGTAAAAGCAAACTCTGTAATCATCCCAGGAACACAATTCATTTGTGCTCTAAAGTGTGGCATATAAGCCGAGTGTAAGACATCTTGAGAACGCATTTTAAAGATCACTTCACGTCCTACAGGTAAGTGCAATTCTTGTACAACGACGTCATCTAAACCATTAGGGTCTGTTGCGTCGATCCCTACAAGGTTTTTCCCTTCAAAGTCTTGTAAGAAACGAACGTTCGCGTCTCCTAAAACACCATCTTGTCCAGCATAACGCGCTTTCCAGTTGAACTGTTGGGCGTATAACTCAACGACTAAAGCTTCGTCGTTCTCTTCAACGGTCATGATGTTTGTCCATGTGTATAGACCGTATAAGATCAATCCTGCTAAAGTGATTACTGGAATAATGGTCCAGATCGCTTCTAAACGGTCGTTATCTGCATAGAAAAGGGCTTTTTTCCCTTTTTCTCCGCGGTACTTATAAGAGAAGTAATGCAGTAATGCCTGCGTAATCGTTTGAACAAAGAAAATCAATGCGAAAGAAATCCACATTAGATTGTCATAATCACTTCCGTGTTCAGAGGCTGCGTCTGGTAATAACACATCTCCCCATTTGTAAAAAGAATACAAGGTAAGTATGTAAATGAATGCTAAAAATGCAAACATTAATTTCCCTTGTGTATCGTTGTCTTTGTCGTTAGCGACTTGAGTGGTGTTGCGTTCTGTTTGAGACAATTCAAACATTTTTGAAATTTGCCAAATAGCAATCCCAATTAAAACAAGTACCGTAAGTGTCAATATAGCCGTCATCTATCTTTTCTAATTATATTTTAATAATGAAAACGCTCGCTCTCGCCCATATAAGGATCTCCTTTCGCTAGAAGCGGTGCTTTCGTTAATGCTGTAAATACTATGTAAATAAATAATCCTAAGAAGAATAAGAATCCTCCTACTTCTGGAATACCGATAAACCATTGATCTCCTACTGCAGAAGGCATGATCATATTAAAGACATCTAAATAGTGTCCTAAGATGATAACAATCCCCGCCATAATAATGAAGTAGTTGGTTCGCTTGTAGTCACTATTCATTAAAATCAATAATGGGAACAAGAAGTTCATGGCAATCATGCCAAAGAAGGTAATGTTGTAATCCTCGATACGCGTAATGAAATACGTCACCTCTTCTGGGATATTTGAATACCAAATTAACATGAATTGTGAGAACCATAAATAAGTCCAGAATACACTCACCCCAAACATGAATTTCCCTAAATCGTGTATATGCGAATCATTTACAAATTCTAACAATCCTTTAGACTTAAGATAAATCGTGATTAAAGCAATGGCAGTGATTCCAGAGACAAACATACTGGCAAATACATACCATCCAAAGAGGGTACTAAACCAGTGTGGATCGATTGACATAATCCAGTCCCAAGACATGATTGATTCTGTCACGATAAAGAACACTAAAAATCCTGCCGATAAACGGAAGTTTTTTACGTGGTTACTATTGTCAGATGCTTCGTCTTGTGCCAAAGAAAATTTGCGCGAAATAAAACGATAAGCAGTCCATCCTGCTAAGAAAAATACTGCTCTTCCTAAAAAGAAAGGAACATTTAAAAAGGCTACTTTCCCTGCAATTAATTTGTCGTGTGCTACTACTTCTGGATCCATCCAGATAAATAAGTGATTCATATGGAATCCTGACAAAGCAAGAATAGCGATTACAATAATTCCACCCGGCAATAAATAAGCGGTAATTCCTTCCATTACTCTGTAAAGGACAGGAGACCATCCTGCTTGAGCTGCACGTTGTATAGCATAGAATGCAAGGGTTCCTAATGCGATCATAAAGAAAAAGAACGCTGCTACATACAAGGCTGCCCATGGTTTGTTTTGCAACTGGTGCAAAAGGTGTTCATCGTGAGAAGCGTCGTGCTCTTCTCCGCGAGCTGCTTCAGCGGCGTGATCTTCTGTTTGATGTGCATCATGGGTGCTTTCTTCGGCGTGAGCCTCATCAGCATGTTCTTCTCCATGACCACCTCCATGGTGTTCTGTGGCGACCATGGCTTTAGCATCTTCCACTGTTTTGGGAGCGCTAAGGAAACCATACACCAATCCAGCCAATCCTATCGCCATAAAGGCAAAGGCTAAATTTCTGAGTTTATTTGAAAACGTATACATAGACCTTCTAATATTATTTAAGCAAAGCGCTTCTTAATTCCATAACATGCTGGGCAATTTGCCAGCGCTCTGTTGCATTTACTTGACCTGCGTGAGATCCCATCGCGTTTTTACCATACATCAATACGTGGTAAATGCTTCCTTCTGTAATTTCACGATCGGCATAACTAGGTACTCCTAGAAACTTTTCGCGGGTCATTAAAATACCTTGACCATCTCCCTTTTTCCCGTGACAGACCGCACAGTAAAGACCATAGAGTTCTTTTCCTTCAGCTAAATGAGCTTCTGTTTGTGCAAGAGGCGATTTCAATTCGGCTTTAGCCGCTTCATATCCTTCATTAGTATCAAGATATTCATAAGGCTGCCATCCACGTGCAATAGAACCATCTGCAGGGATCTGCGCTTCGATACCATTGGCAAAAGCATCAGAATCTGCATAAGCTTCATAGCCTACCGGTTCGTACATGTTAGGGAAATATTGGTAATTCGGTTTAGACGGATCTTGACATGACCCTAATCCTAAGGCCACGACGATACTAAATGAAAGGCTGATTAACTTCTTCATTATTCTTCCGTGTTTTCTGGTACAGTAATTTCTACAGCACCCGTTTCTTTCAATAAGGCGGTTAACTCCTTCTCGTTGTCTTTTAATTCAATTTCCATTAAAAACATATCGTCTGTAGTTAATGGATTAGGGTTTTCTGCTTCTTTAAACGGCCATAAACGGCTGCGCAAATAGAAGGTGATTACCATAAGGTGAGCCGCAAAGAAAACGGTCATCTCAAACATTACCGGTACAAAGGCTGGCATGTTTTCTAAAAAGCTAAAACTAGGCTTTCCTCCAATGTTTTGTGGCCAATCTTCAATCATAATAAAGTTGATCATGGCAACAGCAACACCAAATCCAATACAGCCATAAATAAAGGCCATAATCGCGATTCTGGTCTCATCTAAGCCCATGGCTTTGTCTAGACCGTGCACTGGAAAAGGGGTATATATTTCTTCGATGTGGTGCTTTTTAGCACGTACTTCTTTGACCGCGCCTAATAGCGTGTCATCGTCATCGTATAATGCGTGAATTACTTGATTACTCATTTCCGTCTCTTAATTTTTTGTACTTCTCTCCTGAAGATTTTAATATCGTTTTCACCTCTGCTTGTGCAATTACTGGGAAAGTTCTTGCATACAATAAGAAGAGAACAAAGAAGAAGCCTATTGTTCCAATAAAGATTCCTATGTCAACAAAGGTTGGCGAGAACATCGTCCATGAAGATGGAAGATAATCACGGTGTAAAGAGGTAACGATAATCACGAAACGCTCAAACCACATCCCTATGTTTACAACAATCGAAATAATGAAGGAGAACATGATACTCGTTCTCAATTTTTTAAACCACATAAACTGTGGAGAGAATACATTACAACTCATCATCGCCCAATATGCCCACCAGTAAGGTCCAGTTGCACGGTTTAAGAAGGCGTATTGTTCGTATTCAACTCCAGAGTACCAAGCGATAAATAGCTCGGTAATATAAGCTACCCCAACGATAGAACCGGTGATCATGATAACGATGTTCATCAACTCAATGTGTTGTACGGTGATATAATCTTCTAAATGCGATACTTTACGCATGATGATCAACAGGGTGTTTACCATGGCAAATCCAGAGAAGATCGCTCCTGCTACAAAGTAAGGAGGGAAAATCGTGGTGTGCCATCCAGGAATAACTGAAGTAGCAAAGTCAAACGATACAATGGTGTGTACAGAAAGTACTAAGGGTGTTGCTAATCCTGCTAATACCAAAGATACTTCTTCAAAACGCTGCCAGTCTTTTGCTCTTCCAGACCATCCAAAGCTTAATAAAGCATAGATTTTCTTTTGGAAAGGGCGCACTGCGCGATCACGTAACATCGCGAAATCAGGTAAAAGACCTGTCCACCAGAAAACTAATGATACAGATAGATAAGTTGAGATCGCAAATACATCCCATAATAAGGGAGAATTAAAGTTCACCCATAATGATCCAAAACCATTAGGAATAGGGAGTACCCAATAGGCTAACCATGGACGACCCATGTGAATAATAGGGAATAAACCTGCCTGGATTACAGAGAAGATGGTCATCGCCTCTGCAGAACGGTTAATCGCCATACGCCATTTTTGACGGAAGAGTAAGAGTACCGCAGAAATCAAGGTTCCGGCGTGTCCAATCCCTACCCACCATACAAAGTTGGTAATATCCCATGCCCACCCAACAGTCTTGTTGAGTCCCCATGTTCCAATTCCAGTTGAAATGGTGTAAATGATACATCCTACTCCCCAAAGGAAAGCGGTTAATGCGATGCCAAATACTATCCACCACTGGCGGTTGGCAACTCCCTCTACTGGTGCAGCTACATCGATGGTAACATCGTGGTAGGATTTATCTCCAGTAACTAAGGGTTTTCGAATCGGTGCTTCGTAATGCGAGGCCATATGCGATTGCTTTATCTAGTTATATTATACGTTTCTCACTTTGGTTTGGTACATCACGTTAGGTTTTGTCCCTACATGCTCCAATAAGTGATACATACGTTCGTTTTCTTTTAATTCGGAAACCTTACTTTCCTTGTCATTGATGTCGCCAAAGGTCATTGCACCGTTGCTACATGCAGCAGAACAAGCCGTTTGGAATTCACCATCCTTAATCTCGCGTCCGTCTAATTTAGCATCGAGAATCGTCTTTTGTGTTTTTTGAATACACATAGAACATTTCTCCATTACACCTCTAGAACGTACTACAACATCTGGGTTTAACACCATACGACCAAGGTCATTGTTCATGTGGTAATCAAACTCGTCGTTCTTGTTGTATAAGAACCAGTTGAAACGTCTTACTTTATAAGGACAGTTGTTTGCACAGTAACGGGTCCCTACACAACGGTTATAAGCCATGTGGTTTTGTCCTTGACGCCCGTGAGAAGATGCCGCTACTGGACATACAGTTTCACAAGGTGCGTGGTTACAGTGCTGACACATTACAGGCTGGAAAGTAACTTGTGGATTTTCTGAAGCTTGCTCCATACGTCCAAAAGTGGTGAGTGAATCTCCTAAACCAGCAATGTTTTCTTTTGTTTCTAAGTCCCCTTCAAAGGTTTCGTCTGAAGAGTAGTAACGGTCAATACGCAACCAGTGCATATCTCTTGATTTACGTACTTCTTCTTTCCCTACTACTGGGACATTGTTTTCAGCGTGACATGCGATAACACACGCCCCACATCCTGTACAAGCATTAAGGTCAATTGACAAGTTAAAGTGATGCCCAATAGAGCGATCAAAAGCTTGCCACATATCCACTTCTGGAGAAGTAACTTCTTGCTCCATGTGGTTTTTAGACACTAATGGAATTGCATTCCAGTAAGACTTATCTTTTGTATTGAATACCTCTAGGGTAGTTTCTTTTACGATATCCCCACGCCCCATTAAGGTGTTGTGCAACTGTGTACATGCAAACTCGTGGAAACCGTCAGCTAAACTAACACTAGCAGCTTGAACGATATTAGCATTGTTGTAAAATGCGTAGGCATTCACCCCAACGTTCATTTCGTCTTGTAAACCTTTACGTTCTCCATACCCTAAGGCAAGACCTACAGATCCTTTTGCCTGTCCAGGCTGAATCACTACAGGAAGGGTTAAGGTTTTCTCCCCTACAGTTACTTTAGCATAACTTCCGTTCAAAGCACCGTTGGCTACATTGACATTCTTTAAACCTAAAGCAGCAGCATCTGCAGCAGCAACGGTTAAATAGTTATCCCAAGTAACACGGGTGATTGGATCAGGGAATTCTTGCAACCATGGGTTGTTGGCTTGTTGACCGTCTCCCATTCCAGTTTTAGTGTATAACACTAATTCTAGTCCTTCTGTTTGCGCGCTAGCAAGGCTAGCAACAGCATCAGAAAGATCGGTGGCATTGTATTCATTTTGGGTTGCGTTTGCAACACTTAAATATCCATCGTGTAAGACAGTATTCCAAGAAGTCTCTCCTAAAATAGTCTCTGCCCAATTGGACTTAATGGTATCATAATAGCTTGCTTCGCTTCCGGTCCATTTTAATACCGCATCTTGAAACTGTAAAGTATCAAATAATGGGCGAATGGTAGGCTGCGCCAAAGCGTAGTGCCCAGCTTTAAACTCATAATCACCCCAAGACTCTAAATAGTGAGGCGTTGCTGCGATATATTGTGCCGCAGCAGCTGTCTCGTCTTCTTTCATGCTAAAAGCAACAGACAAGTCGAGTTTTTTCATGCCTTCGGCGAAAGCTTCGCCTTCTGGAAGGCTATATACTGGGTTAATTCCCACAGTAATTAATCCTCCTAGGGTTCCAGCGATAACTGCATCGATAACGGGCTTAACTTCACCTCCGTTTTCTTGACGGGTTAAACGTGGGCTGTTTACGTCCATCACCACACTACCTAATGCATTGTTGATGGCTAAAACAAGGGCTTGCGCACCCTTATCTTGAATGCCACTCACTACAACAGCTTTATCACCAGCTGCTTTTAAAGCAGCAACAGCAGCATCTACTTTTGCTTGATGTGCTTGACTTAAAGATCCACTAACAGTGGTTCCAGTGATCGCTCCATAAAGGTGTGCTAAAATATTTTTTTGCGCTGAAGGGGTAGCTGGCACTCTAAAATCTGCCGCAGCTCCACTCAAGGTCATGTTTGCTTCAAACTGGAAGTGTTTTGACATCTCAGCTTTCCCGTGGTCTTTTGAAGGAACACGTGTTTTAGAATAACCTGAGTCAAATCCTCCTCCTTGCCAGTCTCCTAAGAAATCTGCGCCAACAGATACAATGGCTCCAGCTTTACTAAAGTCATAATCTGCTAATGCGCGAACACCATAAGCTTCTTCAAAAGCATCTACAGCATCTGCATAAGCAACAGTATCAAAAGCAACGTGTTTTACGTTAGGGTACTTTGCCGTAAAGTCAGCAATTAATTTTGCTGTTGTTGGACTTGCAAAAGTTTGGGTCAATAAAACCACCTCTTTGTTTGTAGCGGCAAGTGCGTTGAGCTTTGCACCTACTTGAAGGTGTAAATCTTCCCAGCTAATATCTGCTCCATTCCCTTTAGGTCCTTGTAAACGCTGTGTATCATACAAGGATAAAACTGATGCATGTACACGAGCATTTGCTCCACCTAAAACAGGAGCATCTGGATTGTTTTCAACTTTAATTGGACGACCTTCTCTGGTCTTGATTAGGATGCTTCCAAAATCAAATCCATCTGCAATTGCAGTAGCGTAGTAGTTAGCTACTCCAGGACGAATTTGTTCTGGTTGCACTACATAAGGGACAGATTTGATCACGGGACCTTCACAGGCTGCTAATGAAGCTGCAGCGGTGCTAAATCCAACATACTTTAAAAAGTCGCGACGTGAAGTACTACTATCTTCTAAAGCTTCTTTATCCTCTAAAAATTCGTTTACTGGAACATAGTCGGCAAATTCTTTTTGCTCTAGCTGATCAACCATCGGAGAGTTCTCCTGAAGCTGTTCTGCATTTTTCCAATAGGTTTTATTTGCTGCCATAAGACATTCTTCTGTTTAAGCTCTTGTTAATAGTGACACTTACCACACTCTAAACCTCCCATTTGGGCGGCTGTGAGTTTTTCTACTCCGTATTTCTTCGAAAGTGCCTCGTGAATTTTAGTATAGTACTCGTTATCTTTTACTTTCACATTTGTTTCTCTGTGACAGTTGATACACCATCCCATGGTTAAAGGAGAGTACTGATACATGATTTCCATTTCTTCAACTGGCCCGTGACAAGTTTGACATTCAATTTGTCCTACTTGTACGTGTTGTGCGTGGTTGAAGTAAACAAAATCTGGCAAGTTGTGGATACGTACCCATTTTACTGGTTCGGTTTCCCCGGTGTACTGCTGGTTCTCTTCGTCCCAACCTACAGCGGCATACAACTTCTTGATTTCTTTAGTATAGAATTCTTTGGTGTAACCATTCTCTAAATCTTCTTCCCCGTTGTACTCTGCAATATTCTTGTGACAGTTCATACAAACGTTTAAGGAAGGAATTCCAGAATGCTTAGACACTCTAGCAGAAGAGTGACAGTACTTACACTCAATCTGGTTTGCACCAGCGTGAATTTTATGAGAGTAGTGGATAGGTTGCACAGGCATGTACCCTTGATCTACTCCTACCTGCATTAAATATCCATAAGCAAAGTAAGCACTCGACAATAACAAGAATACTACAGAAAGTAGTACTAAGAATTGATTTTGTGCAAAGGCTTGCCACAGTGGACGGCGTGCTGGTTTTTCTTCTACAGGAGCTAATTCTATTCCTTGTGCAGCGGCAATTTTCTGTAAGGTTCTGTTGACTAAGATCAACATGACAACTAAAATAGCGAACACAAGCGCTAGTGCGCCTAGTATAATATCATTTGAAAACGAATCCCCAGCCGGAGCTGCCGCTACTGCTGCACCTACTGGTACTGCTGGAGCTGGCGGAGTGTAATCCGTATAGGCGATAATATTATCAATATCTGCGTTCGACAACTGTGGGAATGCTGTCATAGCAGTTTTGTTATACTCTTCCCAGATAGCTACAGCTTGTGCATCACCCTCTTTGATCATGGCTGCACTGTTTTTGATCCAGCTGTACAACCATTCTTTGTCATACTTCGCTGAAACCCCTTTCAAGGCGGGACCTACTGCTTTCTTGTTGAGTTTGTGACAGGCTGCACAATTTGCATTGAACAATTTCTTTCCTGCGATTGGGTCGGCTTCCTGCGCACTAACAGTAAAGACAAATGACATGGCTAATACCATGAACAAATTCTTTACTCCTGCAACAGCACCAAGGCTACTCTTCCTCATGCGATAAATAAATATTAATGTAGATCATCAAATTGATGGGCTAAAATCCACCACAAAAGTAAGACATAGACCGCTTTCGGGAAAAGGTTCTTATTTGCATTTCATTAATTTATAATCAGTCTAAATAATATGTTAATTCTGTTGAAGAATTTCAATTAAAGGTGAAATTCCATTTCTTTGTAAGATGAATCAGCGTAGTATTTTAAAGACCATCACAGCAGGAATTTTTATTGTTTTTAGTTCAACAATAAGTGCTCAAGAAAAACAATCAAAAATTGAAACCTCAACAGAGGTCAAAACCCTCATTGAACGTAAAATAGCGGTAAATAAAGCAATTTTTGACAGTCAATATTACGCCATACAATTATACTATGGCAACTATACTGCAGCCGAACGAATTCTAAATGAATTCACGGCAAATTTTAGTGGTTGGGAGACAGAATTGAGCTTTGAAACACCCAATTACAAAGTGCGTGTAGGCCGATTTAAAGACCTTAACATCGCTAATCAAAAGCTAGAAGAAATCAGAAAGGTTTACCCTTCTGCTTTCTTACTAGAGCCTAATAATTTATAGGGTTTTCTTTACTGCTACTTCTTGGAAGAATTCAATTACATCTTCAATTTTGATGTCGTTGTAGTTCTTGATTTGTAAACCACAGTCGTAGCCTTTTGCCACTTCTTTAACATCGTCTTTGAAACGTTTTAAAGAAGATAAAGCACCTGTATAAACTACAATTCCTTCGCGGATAATTCTAATCCCACAGTTGCGATAAATCTTCCCAGAGGTGACCATACAACCTGCAATGGTTCCTACTTTAGAAATCTTATAGGTTTCGCGAATCTCTGCTGTACCGGTTACTTCTTCTTTCATTTCAGGAGAAAGCATTCCTTCCATGGCGTCTTTAACATCGTTAATGGCGTCATAGATAATAGAATAAGAACGGATATCAATCTCTTCTTTCTCTGCGATTGCACGGGCATTCCCCATAGGGCGAACATTAAATCCTAAAACAATGGCATCTGAAGCAGAGGCTAAAAGCACGTCAGATTCAGTAATAGCACCCACGCCTTTGTGAATGATATTTACTTGTATTTCTTCTGTAGAAAGTTTCTGCAGGGAATCTGTTAATGCTTCAACAGATCCATCCACATCCCCTTTCAAGATGATGTTTAATTCCTGGAAGTCTCCTAAGGCAATACGTCGTCCAATCTCGTCTAAGGTAATATGACGCTGTGTACGAACATTTTGCTCTCTTAGAAGCTGTGTACGTTTGGCGGCGATTTGCTTGGCCTCGCGTTCGTCTTCTAATACGTTAAAGTTGTCTCCTGCTTGCGGTGCTCCGTCTAGTCCTAAGATAGAGATAGGCGTAGATGGTGGCGCTTCTGATATATCATTACCACGCTCGTCAAACATAGCCTTTACTTTTCCGCTGTGTTTACCCGCTAAGATGTAATCTCCAATTTTAAGCGTTCCTGTTTGAACAAGAATAGTAGAGACATACCCACGACCTTTATCAAGATAAGCCTCAACAACGGTTCCTTTAGATTTTCTCTCTGGGTTCGCTTTAAGCTCTAATAATTCTGCTTCAAGGAGAACTTTTTCAAGTAGCTCGTCAACTCCTGTTCCTTTTAAGGCAGAAATGTCTTGAGATTGAATCTTTCCTCCCCAGTCTTCAACCATTAAATTCATGGCGGCAAGACCTTCTTTAATTTTGTCTGGATTTGCTGTTTGCTTATCCACTTTATTGATTGCGAAGATAATGGGTACTCCTGCTGCTTGAGCATGACTAATCGCTTCTTTAGTTTGCGGCATGATGCTATCATCTGCTGCAATAACAATAATGGCAATATCAGTTACTTGAGCACCACGTGCACGCATGGCAGTAAATGCCTCGTGACCTGGTGTATCTAAGAAGGTAATCTTTTGACCACTTTTTAAGGAAACAGAATAAGCTCCAATGTGCTGGGTGATTCCTCCAGATTCTCCTGCAATAACATTTTCTTCACGAATGTAATCCAAAAGAGAAGTTTTCCCGTGATCAACGTGTCCCATAACGGTAACGATAGGTGCACGACCAATTAGAGAGGCTTCATCTTCGACTTCTTCCTCTTCGAAAGTTTCTTCTAGATCACTTTTGACAAACTCTACTTTGAATCCAAATTCATCTGCAACAATACTTAAGGTCTCTGCATCAAGACGTTGGTTCATGGTTACCATGATCCCTAGACTCATACAGGCAGAAATAATTTCTGTTCCACCTACTTCCATCAAAGTTGCGATTTCACCTACTGTAATAAATTCGGTTACTTTCAATACTTTGCTTTCAGCGGCTTGCTGTGCTAATTCCTCTTCTGTCTTTTGGCGGTGTTGTACTCGCTTATCACGGCGGTATTTCGCTCCTTTAGACTTATTTGTTTTCCCTTGAAGTTTTTCAAGGGTTTCTCTAATTTGCTTTTGTACTTCTTCTTCGGTCGGTTCAACTTTAGCTACCGCTGCAGGGCGATTGCGTGGTTTTTGACCTGGTTTTCTATTGTTGTTTGCACCGCCTCTATTTTGACCTCCTGGCGTTTCTTTGCTAATGCGTTTACGCTTTTTCTTACGCGCTTCTTCAACATTTTTCTCTTGTTGCTTAAAGCGATTAAGGTCAATGGTTTGTCCGGTTTTCTTAGGACCTGACAACTTAGTGTACTGGGTGGTGATTTTTTCACCTTCTTCCCCTTCCGTCTTCTTTGGCTCCTCTGTTTTTTCTACCGCTGGGGCAGGAGGAGTTTCTTGTTTGGCTTCAACCTTCTGGGGTTGTGGCGCTTCTTTGACAGGTTCAACGGTTTTAGGCGCTTCTTCTTTAGGGGGCTTTTCTGCCTTAACTTCTTCTACTACCGGTGGTGGTGGTGCAGGCTTTTCTTCAACCGGCGTTTCAACAACAGCTGCTGGTTTTTCTTCCGCTACTTTTTTTGGCGTAGCCTTAGGTTCTAAATCAATTTTACCAACCGCTTTTGGTTTTTGGATGGCAGCACGCGCTTTAACCACTTCTTGTTGTGCTTTTTCACGCTCTAGCTTTTCCTGTTCAAGCTTTTCTTGCTTTAAACGAAGGGTTTCCTTTTCCTTTCTTTTTTCTTCACTAATTTCTGCAGAAGCATCTTTTTTAGACTTATCTGTTTCAAATTCGTCCAAAAGAATGTTGTAAACTTCTTGCGAAATTTTAGTGGTAGGACGGGCTTCGATTTCGTGCCCATGCTGCGAAAGGTGCTCAACTGCTCGATCTAGTGAGATGTTAAGCTCACGTAAAACTTTGTTTAAGCGCAATGTTGGTTGGTCTGACATAGATAGTTTTATGCGGTATCAAAAATAGAAAAATTATCGCTTTTTCTATTCTTCGAACTCTTCTTTCAATATTTTAACGACTTCTTCGATGGTTTCGTCCTCTAAATCTGTACGTTTTATAAGCTCTTGTATATCAAGCTCAAGTACACTTTTAGCGGTATCTAACCCTACTTTCTTAAATTCTTCAATTACCCAGCCTTCGATTTCGTCAGAGAATTCTGTCAATTCGACATCTTCTTCCATTCCTTCACGATATACATCGATTTCGAATCCTGTTAATTGTCCGGCTAAGCGAATATTATTTCCTCCACGCCCAATGGCTTTTGACACCTCTTCTGGGTTTAAGAAAACTTGTACACGTTTGTTCTCCTCATCAATCTTTAAAGAATTGACTTTAGCGGGAGATAGCGAGCGTGTAATAAACAGCTGCAGGTTATTGGTGTAATTGATTACATCAATATTTTCATTTCCTAATTCACGAACAATCCCGTGAATACGTGAACCTTTCATCCCGACACAGGCTCCTACTGGATCGATACGATCGTCATAAGAATCCACAGCAACTTTTGCTTTGTCTCCAGGGATACGCACCGCTTTTTTAATGTTGATCAAGCCGTCGAACACCTCTGGGATTTCTTGTTCAAATAACTTCTCTAAAAACTTTGGCGAAGTCCTAGAAAAAATAATTCTAGGCTTGTTGCCACGCATTTCTACAGTTTCAATGATCCCGCGAACGTTATCTCCTTTTCGGTAAAAGTCTGATCCTATCTGGCGGTCCTTTGGTAAAATCAATTCATTGCCTTCGTCGTCTAACAAGATGACTTCACGGCTTCTAATGTGGTGTACCTCTGCGGTGTATAATTCTCCTTCTAATTCTTTAAATTGCTTAAAGATATTTGTCGAGTCGTGCTCGTGAATCTTAGCCACAAGGTTTTGACGCAAGGTCAAAATTGAACGGCGACCTAGATCGATTAACTTAACTTCTTCAGACACATCTTCTCCTACTTCAAAATCTGGTTCGATTTTATGTGCCTCTTTTAATTCAATTTCTTGGTTAGGATCTTCTACCTCACCGTTTGCAACTACAATACGATTACGCCAAATCTCTAAATCCCCTTTGTCAGGATTGATAATGATATCGAAGTTGTCATCTGACCCAAACTTGCGTTTTAAGGTATTTCTAAATACTTCTTCAAGAATTACCATCAAGGTAACTCTGTCAATGAGTTTTTCATCTTTAAACTCTGAAAACGAATCAATTAATGCTATATTTTCCATAATTAATTACTTAAATAGATACGATTACTTTGGCACTTTTATATTGGCCGTATTGAAATTCTCTTGTCTTTGTTACAGTTACTTTTCCTTTTCCAACAGGCTTGGGCTCTCGCGCTTTCCATTGTAAAGTAAAAGAAGCGTCGGTTGCTTCAACAAGGGTGCCCTGCACCTGCTTGTCTTCACTATCGGTCACTTCTAGCTTCCGTGATACATTCTTTTTAAACTGTCTGGGAATACTTAATAAAGACCCTACACCGCAAGAACTTACTTCTATTGAAAAGTCTGTTTCTTCTCTATCAAGGTTGTGTTCTACTTTTCTACTTACTTGCATGCAAGCTTCTAAAGTAACCCCTTGATCGCCGTCTAGGAGCACGCGAATACTATTATCCCCACCAATGGTGAGGTCAATTAAAAAGAGACTTGGATTTTCCACCAAGGCTTCTTGTACGAGTGCTTCTACCTTTTCTTTAAAATTCATCTAAAAAAAAAGAAGACCTTAAGTCTCCCAATCGTTGTGTTTAGAATGTGGTGCAAATATAGGTTATTTCAATGATTTTTTGTTTAGATATTTATTTTTTTCATATTTGTCTAACCTAATCTTATCAATCATGAAAAACCTATGCTGGGGGAAAACCCTCTTTTTGCTTGTTTTTATTCCTGTTTTTTCTTTTGCACAAAACACTTTAAACGGTACTGTTTTGGATGACGAAGGTCAACCCCTATACGGTGCTACTGTTATTGTTAAAGGGACAAATGTAGGAACTGTTACCGACCCACAAGGAGAATTTAATTTAACTACTCAACAAGCTTTTCCGCTTGAGTTAGTTGTCTCTTTTGTTGGCTTTGACAACCTTAGTTTTACCGTAAACAACGATCAACCCCAAGAATTTCAACTGTCTTTTTCAAATCGATTTGATGAAATTATTGTTTCCGCTTCGCGAAAGGCAGAAAAATTACAAGAAGCCCCGGCTGCTGTCTCGGTCATTTCGGCAAAGCAGGTGACCCAATCTGGAGGAGCCATCTCTCCCATTCGCGCTTTGATCAATAGTCCTAGTGTAGAACTACAACAACAAACCGGGCAGCGTATCAACATTGCGTTGCGAGGAGCAAACGGGATTTTTTCTACCAATGTTTTTCCTTTGTTAGATTACCGTTCATTAATCACCCCAGGTTTAGAATATTTTGATTTGCAAAACTCCCCGATCAATACCATTGATTTAGAAAGAGTGGAAGTTGTTTTAGGCCCGGGTTCTGCCCTCTATGGTCCAGATGTCACCACAGGAGTCATACACTTTATTTCAAAAGACCCCTTTAAACACCCTGGCTCTACAGCCGAATTGATCTATGGAGAGCGCAATACCTTTAGAGCAGGGGTTCGCCATGCTGGAAAAAACGAGAAAGAAACCTTTGGCTATAAAATTAACCTGCGATACAGCAGCGGGAAAGACTTTGCACTGGACCCTAATGATATCGAAGACAGTCAAATCCTAGCCAATTTTAAAACTTCTATCAACCGGGCGACCATTTCTGCAAATGGCAATGTAGATACATCTTCGCCTGGCACTAAGCTTTTCGATATTAGCCCAACGCAAAAAGAAAAGTATTGGGCTGGACTTGCAAATGCCTCCCTTTATTTTCGTCCAGAAAACGGGATGGAGATCGTCACTGCTGGGGGATGGAATGCTGGAACCGCGATTTTCTACAATGATCTGGGAGAAGGTCAAGCTTATGGAAACGAATATTGGGGACAAGCACGATTTAACTACAATGGCTGGTTTGCCCAAACCTATTTTATTAAAAACGATGGCGGTAATGATGAGAACCCTAATTACCTCAACCGAACTGGCTTTATCACCCCTTTAGAACGCTCTCATTATGAAGCACAACTGCAATATAATTTTGACTGGGACAGCTTCTTTAATTCAGAATGGACCACAGGAGTTGATTATAGAAGTGCTACCGCCAATACCGAAAATCATGTTTATGGTCGCAACGAAGACGATGATGACTACCGCATTTTAGGGGGCTATTTACAAGGGAAATTTAAACTAGATCCCAAACTGGATCTATTTGTCGCTGGTCGTTATGACGGCTATAATTTCACCGATGAAAAAACTTTTTCGCCACGTGCAGCTTTTGTTTATAAACCCAGTAATCAACACAATATTCGTTTAACCTATAATCGCGCTGCAAACCCTATCGCAGCTTCTGATATATATTTTGATTTACCCACACAATCTTTTGGCATCTTTGATGCCTGGGTATATGGAGCAAAAACCCCTTATACCTTTGGTAATAATCCCGACATTAGTTGGTTGATCCCTGGAGTTCCTAATACTCCTGTAGCCGCTGGATTTCCCCTTGCTGCTGCTTTTGCAGCAGTCAATCAGGGTGTGATTAACGAGATAGTCAACCAACTAGGACAAAGCCCGCAAACAGCCCCATTAGTGCCTTTAGCGCAAAGTATTTTATCCAACCCCGACATCGTACCTAACACCGCATTTACTCCTGTATTAACCCTAACAACTGACGGACAACCTTTAACCCCAGTAGGAGGTCAAGGGAATTTATTGAGCTTTTTAACGTCCTATGAATTGGGCTACAAAGGCGTTGTCGGGAATCGTTTTTCTTTTGGAGTAGACATCTATCACTTTAGATGAAAAGGGGGAGCCACCTTTAGACAAATCACGCCTGTGGTAAACATTGAAAATCTCCCAGAAAATTTAGGGCAAACTGTTCAAAATAACGCACAAGGTCAAATTGAGCAAGCCCTAATCAATCTAGGAAATAGCCCTGCTGTTGCTGCTGCAACCGCTGCCTCGCTAGGACAACAATTAAACGCTGCTTACAGCGCAGGGGGAGAATCGTTTTTACAAACCCTTGCCCAGGCTGGTTTACCTTTTCATGGGATTGTTGAAATAGAAGAAAACACCGCAGCAATTCCTCGACTTACCTTAGGGTATTTATCGGTTGACGATAGTGTTGTCAACGAAGATTGGGGGGCAGAATTTAACTTTAAGTTTTTTGCCACAGAAGAACTAGGGGTTCAAGGAAATTACACTTGGTTTCAAGTGGATAAAGACATTCCCGGAGATGCAGCTTTTCCAGCGCATAAAATTCGTTTAGGGTTGAGCTATGACCCAGAAACAATTTTTGACGCCTCGCTTAATTATCAATGGGATGATGCCTTTACCTCAAATAGCGCTGTTTTTCCAGGTAATGTTCCTGCTAAAAACTTAGTCGATATCACCTTAGGCTTAAAATTAAGTGAGTCTTTGCGCTTTGAGTTAGCGGGTATTAATGTGCTCAATAATCGTTTTAGAGCGCTCCCTAGCTTCCCTAGATTAGGTAGAACAGTAACTGGACGACTAGTAATGAACCTAAATTAAATCGGCATGATTTCTTAAAAAAACCGTACTTTTAAGGGCTATGAAATATGAAATCACTTCCCTTGGAATACGGTTTTCAAAATACCGTGCAAAGGAACAAACGCCCTTTGAGCGCTTGTTTGAGATTTTTAAAGAATTGATCACCCACACCTCTGGGGATTTTGACGAGGCCATTGATTGGTTAAGAGAACTCGACCGGGAATATCAATTGACCGACGAAGACTATACCATTGATGATTTTGTCGAAGACCTTTTACAGAAGTCTTATATCCAACCCAAAGGAACGGGCGATGGAAAAGGAGACGGCATGACCCTTACCCCAAAGACCGAAAAACTTTTGCGAGAATACGCATTAAAGCAAATCTTTGGGAAGCTTAGAAAATCCACTGCTGGGAATCATAAAACCAAAAAATTAGGTCAAGGCGAGGACAATACAGGCGAATTTAAAGCCTACCAATTTGGCGATGCCTTAGAAAAAATTGACATGACCCAGAGCATTAAAAATGCTCAAATTCGATCGGTGGGGAATGACTTTACCTTGCAGCACGACGACCTGGTTGTAGAAGACAGTTTTTATAAAACCCAGATGAGTACGGTCTTGATGATCGATATTAGTCACAGTATGATTCTCTATGGCGAAGACCGCATTACCCCGGCGAAAAAAGTCGCCATGGCCCTAGCAGAATTGATCACCACCCGCTACCCTAAAGACACCCTTGATATACTCGTTTTTGGGAACGATGCCTGGCCCATTTCTTTAAAAGAAGTTCCCTACCTCGAGGTGGGACCTTATCATACCAATACCGTTGCTGGGTTAGAGTTGGCCATGGATTTACTGCGCCGAAAAAAGAACAGCAACAAGCAAATCTTTATGATTACCGACGGGAAGCCCAGTTGCTTAAAACTCCCCGATGGTAGTTACTATAAAAACAGTGTAGGCTTAGACGACACCATTGTAGAGAAGTGTTACAACATGGCCCGTCAGGCCAAAAAATTACACATCCCCATCACTACTTTCATGATTGCACAAGATCCCTATCTGCAACAGTTTGTGCGCACCTTTACCGAAGCAAATCGCGGAAAAGCCTTTTTTACCGGCTTAAAAGGTTTAGGCGAAATGATCTTCGAAGACTATGAAAAAAACAGAAAAAAACGCTTAGAATAAAGAAACATCCCTCTATGAGTTCACCTAACATTACTAGCCTTGGCGCCCTTAAAAAAACTGACTATAAACCACAAAGCATTCAAGACGAACTGGCGAAAAATTTACGCCAGCGCTTGCGGGATGGCGTTACTACTTTTGAAGGTTTAATCGGTTATGAAAACACCGTTATTCCAGATGTGGAACGCGCACTTTTATCAGGGCACAACATTAATTTATTAGGCTTGCGCGGGCAAGCCAAAACCCGTTTAGCCCGTCAAATGACACAATTGTTAGACGAATGGGTTCCAGTAGTTAGTGGCTCAGAAATCAACGACGACCCCCTTGACCCTATTAGTCGTGAAGCCAAAGAATTGATCGCTCAACACGGCGACGATACACCCATCGAATGGCTACATCGCGACGAGCGCTTTTTTGAAAAATTAGCGACGCCAGATGTAACAGTAGCTGACCTTATTGGGGATGTTGATCCCATCAAAGCCGCTAACTTAAAGCTCTCTTATGCAGATGAACGTGTGATTCACTTTGGGATGATTCCCCGCGCGCACCGCTGTATTTTTGTGTTGAACGAATTACCCGATTTACAAGCCAGAATACAAGTAGCCTTGTTTTCCATACTACAAGAAAAAGAAATTCAAATTCGCGGCTTTAAATTGCGCCTTCCCATTGAAACACAAATCATCTTTACCGCTAACCCAGAAGATTACACCAATCGCGGAAGTATCGTGACTCCCCTTAAAGATCGCATTGGATCACAAATCCTAACCCACTACCCACATACTCGTGAAATTGCCAAAGCCATTACCTCCCAAGAAGTAAAAATGGAAGAAGGGACCGCAGCTCAAATTCACATCCCAGAACTGGCCAGAGATATCCTAGAGCAAATAGGTTTTGAAGCCCGTAAAAGCGATTATGTCGATGCTAAAAGTGGCGTAAGTGCACGTATGAGTATCACCGCTTTTGAAAATCTGATCAGTACCGCAGAACGCAGAATCTTAATCAACGGAGAAGAAAATACCTGCATTCGCATGTCTGACTTTTTAGGGATCATTCCTGCCATTAACGGGAAAGTAGAGTTGGTCTATGAAGGGGAACAAGAAGGAGCAGAACAAATCTCTTATCACTTGATTTCACAAGCCTGTAAAACACTTTTCCCAGACTATTTCCCTGAGATAAAGAAGCTCGAAAAACAAGACGAAGAAGGCCCTTATGATAAACTATTGGGGTGGTTCTTTAGTGACAATGAACTCTTTTTAGAAGATACCCTAGACGACGGGCTTTATCGAGATACCCTAGAAAACATTCCTGATATTAAAAATATCCTTGACACCCATCAAGCAGCTTGTCCAGAAGAAGACACTCACTTTATGATGGAATTTTTATTGTGGGGACTTGAAGCCAATAAACGCTTGAATAAATACCGCACCTTAGAAGGCTTTCAATTTAAAGACGCTTTAGGCAGTTATATTAGTGGATTATGAAAAAAGAAAATCGAAAAAAACTATTCATCTTTTCTATAGCTTTTGGGCTAATCAAGAAAGTTTTTCTGTTTTGTTTCTTATTTGACTGTATCTAAATCCTAGTGACGCATCATTTCAATGGTCGTGTTTCCTAAGATAGAAAGGGTTTGATCGCGCACTTGTTCAAAGACAGGTTTAATGCCGCAGGTTTTTTCATCGCACTCATCACAGGGCGCATAATAATTTAGAGAAACACAGGGTAATAATGCAATAGGACCATCCATCATACGCATCAATTCAGCTAACTTAATTTCTGAAGGTTTTTTGAGTAATTTATAGCCTCCTGTCTTCCCTCGTTTACTTTGGAGCAATTGAAAATTACGCAATTCTCTTAAGATTGTTTCAAGGAATTTTTGAGGGATGTTTTCTTTTTCGGCGATTTCAGTTGAAAATATAGACCGATCTTCTGATTGGTTATCAGCTAAATATAACAGTGCCTTAATGGCATATTTGCATTTCTTTGAAATCACTTAATCCAGTATTTATGTGGGTCAAATATAAGAGAAAAATAATTAATCCACTTAATCCCTATAAAGTTTATAGGTTTTACTTGTCTATTTAAAAAGTCTACCCTACATTTGCGCCATTAAAAAGAAAAAAATGGGAGATTTTAACTTCAATACGAAGACCCTTCATGCAGGACATGAAGTAGACAAGACACAAGGAACACGTGCTGTACCAATTTATCAATCTACTGCTTATGTATTTGATAGCGCAGAACATGCAGCGAACTTATTTTCGTTAGCAGAGCCAGGATACATTTACACGCGCTTAAATAACCCAACAAATGATGTACTAGAACAGCGATTAGCTGCCCTTGAAGGTGGAATTGCTGCAGTATCTACTGCTTCAGGAACTTCGGCTATTGCAACTGCATTGATGGTTTTACTCAAAGCGGGAGACCATATTGTTGCTTCAAATAGTTTATATGGAGGAACCTATAATTTATTGAGCGTGACCTTACCACGTTTAGGGATCACCACCACTTTTGTCGATCCAGACGATCCTGCTAATTTCGAAGCGGCTGTTCAGGACAATACCCGTGCATTCTTCGCAGAATCGCTTGGGAACCCTAAATTGGATGTACTTGATTTGAAAGCTATTTCAGGCTTCGCCAAAAAAGCTAAAGTTCCCTTTATTGTAGATAATACGGTTGCTACCCCTGCATTATTAAACCCAATTGAGCATGGAGCAAATATTGTAATTCATTCCCTTACTAAATTTATCAATGGAAATGGAACAGCCATGGGAGGAGTAATTGTTGATGCAGGAACCTTTGACTATGGTAATGGTTTATTCCCAGAATTTACAGAACCGTCTGCCGGTTACCACGGTCTTGTATATCACGAGGCTTTAGGACCAGCTGCATTTATTGCTAAGGTTCGTATCGAAGGTCTGAGAGACTTTGGCGCAGCCTTAAGTCCATTCAACAGTTTCCAAATCATTCAAGGTTTAGAAACTTTAAGCATTCGCATGCAACAACACTCTAAAGCTGCTTTGGAAATTGCAACTTGGTTAGAGCAACAAGAAGAAGTCGCATGGGTGAACTACCCAGGTTTAGCGGCAAGTAAATACAATGGCTTAGCCAAAGATTACTTACCAAAAGGACAAAGTGGAATCGTCACCTTTGGTTTAAAAGGTGGTTTTGATGCTGCTAAAAAAGTAGCTGATGAAACAAAGATTTTCTCTCTCTTAGCAAATATTGGAGATTCTAAATCCTTGATTATTCATCCAGCTAGTACTACACACCAACAATTAAACGAAGCGTCGCAAAAAGAAACTGGGGTCACCCAAGACTTAGTGCGCCTTTCTGTTGGATTAGAAGATGTCGAAGATCTAAAAGCAGATTTAAAGCAAGCTTTTAATTAAACTAAATTAGGCATTGTTTAATCACTTTGCCTAATTTTTATATCTATTAACCTACTAAACCTATAGGTTTTAATCTTTATCTGAAATGATAGCTGATTTGATTTTAAAACAAAAGAAAACCACCTCTAAAAGTGAAGGGGTCAAGAGAAGCATTCTTAAAACTATCTCTTGGCGTGTGGTTGGAACACTTGATACTTTTTTTATCGCCTACATGGTTACAGGCACATTTAATCAAGCGATATCAATTGGCGGTTTTGAATTGATCACAAAAATGATCTTGTATTTTTTTCACGAACGAGGCTGGAATAAAATCCAATGGGGTAAAAACATTTAACTATGGAAAGAGAACTATTAAAAGACTTAAACGAATCTTTTAAGAACAAAAACTTAAAAGAAGCCTTAGATGCATTGATAGAACTTAAGTTGGGAAAGATGGCTTTTTCAACCTCCTTTGGTCAAGAAGACCAAGTGCTTACTGATTTTATTTTTCGCAACGATTATCCTATTTCGGTTTTTACCTTAGATACCGGAAGGCTTTTTGAAGAAACCTATGAGGTTTATCACCGCACTGTAAACAAATATGATAAACTGATTGAACCCTATTTTCCCGATGCTAAAAAAGTAGAAGCCTTATTAGCTAAAAAAGGGCCAAATAGCTTTTATAGTTCTGTAGAAAATAGAAAAGAATGCTGCGGTATCCGTAAAATTGATCCCCTACAAAAAGCCTTGCGCGGGGTGGATGTTTGGATCACTGGACTTAGAGGTGGACAAAGTCATTTTAGAGAAAATTTTGATCTCTTTCAATATGACACCTCCTTTGGGTTAATTAAATTCAATCCCCTAGTTTATTGGTCATTAGAAGAGGTTACAGCCTATCTAGAGCAATACAATGTTCCGCAAAACAGTTTGCACAAAAAAAATTACCCCAGTATTGGATGCGCGCCATGTACTCGCCCAGTAGAACAAGGAGAAGATATTCGTTCGGGTCGCTGGTGGTGGGAAAACAGCAAAAAAGAATGTGGATTACATCAACAAGATTAATATGAATATTTTAAAACAATTAGAAGAAGAGGCGATCTATATTATTAGAGAGGTGGCTGGACAGTTCAATCAACCAGCCTTACTTTTCTCTGGTGGAAAAGATTCTATCGTACTACTTCACTTATGTGCTAAAGCATTTTATCCTGGAAAAATTCCCTTTCCCCTTCTCCATATTGACACAGGACATAATTTTCAAGAAACCCTTGACCACAGAGATTATTTAGTCGAAAAATATAACGCCCGCTTGATCATTGGCCTCGTACAAGACAGTATTGACCAAGGAAAAGTGCAAGAAGAAACAGGAAAGTTTTCAAGTAGAAATGGTTTACAGACCACAACCCTGCTGGATACCATAGAAGAATTGAAATTGGATGCTTGTATTGGTGGTGCGAGAAGAGACGAAGAAAAAGCAAGAGCTAAAGAACGTATCTTTTCAGTAAGAGATGACTTTGGGCAATGGAATGAAAAACTGCAACGTCCAGAATTATTCGACATTTTAAATGGTCGTATTCAAACTGGAGAAAATGTAAGAGCTTTTCCTATCAGTAACTGGACAGAATTAGATGTATGGGAATACATTAAACAAGAAAATTTAGAGCTTCCCAATATCTATTTTGCGCACAAAAGAGAAATATATCCACGAGAAGGACAATGGATGCCCCGTTGTGAATTTCATAATATCCCGGAAGATGTCATCCAAGAAAAAACTGTTCGCTTTAGAACCGTGGGAGACATGTCTTGTACTGCCGCAGTAGTCTCAAATGCTTCGACAGTTGAGGAGATAATACATGAAATTAAAGCCTCGACATTTTCAGAAAGAGGCGCTCGAATGGATGATAAACGCTCTGAAGGAGCCATGGAAGAACGCAAAAAAGTCGGTTACTTTTAATCAAATCGCTATGGAATTATTACGCATTGTTACTGCTGGAAGTGTAGATGACGGCAAAAGCACCCTTATTGGAAGATTGTTATACGAAACAAAATCCCTTAAAGACGATCAATTAGAACATATAGTTGAAAAAAGCAAAAGCAAAGGAATTGACTACATCGATTTCTCACTTGCAACAGATGGTTTATTGACTGAACGTGAACAAGGAATCACCATCGACATCTCTAATATTTTTTTTAAAACGGATCAAAGACGATTCGTTATTGCCGACGCTCCAGGCCATGTAGAGTACACCCGTAATATGGTCACAGGTGCTTCTAATGCCGATACGGCAATTATTTTAATTGATGCTAGAAAAGGAGTTCTTGAGCAAACACAACGTCACTATAATATCACGCAACTACTTGGGATCAATCATTTGATTTTTGTCATCAATAAAATGGATTTGATTGATTACAATCACGAGAAATTCAAAAGTATTAAAGAGGACATCCTTCAATTGACCCAGAAGAATGAAAACACACTACATCTTCTTCCTGTCTCTGCCTTAGAAGGGGATAATATTACCACCCCATCAAAGAATACTCCGTGGTATAATGGGCCTGCTTTACTCGAATTAATCGAAAACATTGATCTTATTCCATCAGATCAAAAAGAAAACATCCTACAAGTACAATGGGTGATTCGTCCTCAACTTAACGCTCATCACGACTATCGCGGTTTTGCTGGGAAAGTCAACAGTGGGTGTTTTCGTGTAGGAGATGAAATAACTGTATTTCCCTCTGGATTAAAATCTAAGATCAAACAAATTGACCGTTATGGAAAAGCTTTAACGCTATTAAATCAAGGAGAAAATGGCACCCTTATCCTAGAAGACGATATCGATTTATCACGTGGATCTAGTATTATTGGAACAACAGCTGAAAAAGAAATACAACCGTCAAAACAAATTAATGCGACCATTTGCTGGATGCAAAATCAACCCCTTAATACGCAAAGCAAATATTTCTTACAACAAGGAACACAACAGTTACAAACTAAAATAACCCCCATCGAAGGTTCCCCTTCAAGTTTTAAATTAAATGATATAGGGACCATTAGCCTGCGTTTATCTGAACCCATTTTATCTACCCCATTCAAAGAGAACAAAAATATAGGACGCTTTATCCTGATCGATCCTCAAACAAATAACACCGCAGCAGTAGGCTTTATCCAATAAATTATGCAAAGTTTTAGAACAGAAATTGAAAACCCCATCGTCGAAAAAGACATTATCGATTTAGAACAAAAAATTCACGCTTTTAAAAACAATGCCATTGACGAAGAAAAGTTTAGAAGTTTACGCCTTGCCAGAGGAGTTTATGGACAACGTCAACAGGGTGTTCAAATGGTTCGTATTAAGCTCCCTATGGGGCGATTTACAGCAAAGCAATTAAAAAAAATCGCTTATGTCGCAGACGAATATGGTAGCGGAAACCTCCATATCACCACCCGTCAAGACATTCAATTGCACTATGTTGAATTAGATCGCACGCCACAATTGTGGGAAGAATTAGAAAAAGATCAAATCACTTTAAGAGAGGCTTGTGGGAATACCGTAAGAAATGTAACTGCTTCTGCGACAGCAGGAGTTGACCTCGACGAACCCTTTGACATAACACCTTATGCCGAAGCATTTTTTCAATATTTTTTGCGCAATCCCATATGTCAAGACATGGGAAGAAAAATTAAAGTAGCCTTTTCGAGCAACCAGAAAGACGATGCATTAACCTTTATTCATGACCTTGGGTTTATCCCAAAAATCAAAGATGGAGAAGCTGGTTTTCAACTTATGTTGGGCGGCGGAATTGGCTCTCAACCCATGCCTTCTCAAAAGCTATTTGACTTTTTAACCACAGATCAAATCATCCCTTATAGCGAAGCGATTATTCGCCTTTTTGATCGCCATGGGGAACGTAATAAACGCAATAAAGCACGACTCAAGTTTCTTGTTAAAGACCTTGGACTAGAACAATTTCTAACCCTAGTTGAAGACGAAAAAAAATCACTTTTAACCCAAAGTTTCCCTATTCAAGCCACAGAGCGCAAACTAGATGAGGCACAAATTAAGCTTGATGAAATTGATGTACAAACGGATTCTGCCTTTACACAATGGAAAAAAGTGAATACGTTTCCACAAAAGCAAACCGGTTACTTAAGCGTGGGTATTGCAGTGCAAACAGGAGATATTTCTTCTAATAAGGCGCGCAAGCTCGCCGAAGTGATCACACGCTTTACTAAAAATGACAACCGCTTTACAATCGCACAAAGTGTCTTATTGAGAGATGTTAAAGAAGAGCACCTTCCGGCACTTTATCTCGCGCTAAAAGCATTAGACTTTCACCGTATTGGGTTTCATAAAACAAATGATATTGTTGCATGCCCGGGAACAGACACCTGTAATCTAGGGATCGCAAGTAGTTATGGACTCGCCAGAGAATTACAAAAAGTAATTGAAGGAGAATTTAACCACCTTATCGAAGCGCACGATCTTAAAATTCGCATTAGTGGGTGTATGAATGCCTGTGGACAACACACCCTGGGACATATTGGTTTTCAAGGTATGACCCTTAAAGCCAACGGAAACATCGCCCCTGCGACACAAATACTATTAGGCGGGGGAGTTTTAGGAAATGGTAATGGTAGATTTGCTGACAAGGTCTTAAAAGTTCCTGCTAAAAGAACGCCAGATGTTTTGCGATGGATCTTAAATGACTTTGAATCGAATAAATCAGATAGTGAAGACTTCTTTGCTTACTATGATCGAAAAACAAAAGATTACTTCTATCAAAATCTAAAATACCACAGTGATACAGATCAACTCAAACCAGAGGACTTTATCGATTGGGGCAATGAAACAAAATATGAAAAAGCCATTGGGATAGGAGAATGTGCTGGGGTCACCATTGACTTGATTCAAACATTAATCTTTGAAGCAGAAGAAGCCTATGGATGGGCCTTGAGTGCACTAAGTGAAAATAGATTGAGCGATTCAGTTTATCACGCCTATAACGGTCGTATTAGAGCTGCAAAGGCATTGCTAACTGCCAACGAACAAAAAACCAATAGCCACAAGACAATCATTGATGGATTTGATGTTCAATTTCCACATTTTAAAGAAAGTAATGGAGTAACGTTTAAAGAGGGCATCAAAGACTTTACTCAAAAAAGTCCTGATACAAGCTTTGCAAAAAACTTTATTCAAGAGACGCAATCTTTTATCGCTTGGGTCAAAAAAGA
>JBDNAJ010000083.1:0-37490 GCA_039768455.1 Candidatus Arcticimaribacter sp. | reverse complement strand
TCTACAGCTTTAGGGAATGAGATCTGTGCGGGAGATACCCCAATCTTCTTTGCCAATGCCTCAATAGCAGGGTCAAACTATACCTTCAGATTAAATGGGGTATTATTACAAAATAGCACAACGCAAACATTTAATCCATTGTTATATGGTCAAGTAATTGAAAATGGAGACATTATTGAAGTAACGGCATCAACCGGAGTAGCGAGTTGTAGTAATGCAATAGTAAGCTTAACTATCACAGAAAATGTAATTTCTAGCGCAGGTACGATTACTACAACAACTCCAACGATCTGTTCGGGTGAAACTGCACCACCAATTATAGGTACAGATCAAACGGGATTAGTTTCAGGAACTTTATCTTATCAATGGCAGGTGTCTATCGATAACAATGTTACCTATGCTGATATTACAGGAGCGATATCTCAGAACTATACCCCAACAACAATTTTAACTTCAGATACGTTCTTTAGACGTTTGACAGTAAGTAACACTGGAACAACGACTTGTGAAGAACCAAGTAATGTGGTTAGAATTCAGGTAGAGTTAAATCCAGTTGCAAGTTTATTAGCAGTACAAAGAGGGGTTACTACGCTTGCTTCTGGCACCTTGAATATATGTGTAGATGAAGAGATACTATTCTCTGCATCTCCTGTAAATGCAGGATTTACTTACGAATTCACAGTGAATGGTGTAGTAATGCAAGCGCGTTCTACTCAATCGACTTATACAACAACAGATTTAGCCAATAACGAAAATGTTAGGGTAGAGGTATTCAATGGCTCAGTAGGAGATCCAAATGTATGTTCAGATCTTTCGGAACGATTTAACATTCAAACTTTACCTACACCAGTACCAACCTTAATTTCTAACGTTATTGCAGATACTTTCTGTGATGGAGAAGAAGTAATATTTACAGCTGGTTCTAACTTAGCTTCAAACTCGTTTGAATTCTTCGTCAATGGAAATTCTTATCAGAATAGTGCAACTGCTATATTTAACCCACAAACGTTAACTCCGCCAGTATTACTAAATGATGGTGATATTATCCGTGTTGTTGTCACATCAAATCCGTATTCATTCTCGAGTTGTACAGCAGTAGCTACTTTAACTTTGTCAGAGAATATTATTGTTGACCCAGGTACAATCAATACAGTTACAAATACGATATGTTCTGGAGGTACTCCAGCTGCTTTAACCCCAGTAGCTGTTGCGTCTGCGACAGGTAACATAACTTATCGTTGGGAAAGTGGTTTAGACAGTATTACATTTAACGCTATCCCAGGCACGAATTCTTCAACTTATGTTCCTGGTTCTTTAACACAAACTACCTTCTTTAGAAGAATAACTATAAGTACCCTTAACGGGAAAGCTTGTGAAGAAGCGAGTAATATTATAGAAATAACTGTTACGCCACCAATTAGTGGGGGTGCGGTCTCTCCAACGAGTCAAACAATCTGTTCTGGGGATACACCTGCTACGCTTCAAATTATAGGAGGTTCTACTGGTCTAGCCATTACTTATCAATGGCAAGAATCTACTGATGGAATAACATTTACCGATATTGCTACTGCAACTTCTCAAGATTATGCACCTGGTGTTCTCAATGCAACACGTTTCTATCGCCGTGTCACAAATGCCGCAGGAGGAGGACCACCTGCATCTTGTTCTGAAATCAGTTCAATGACACAAATTACAGTAATTGATTTAGACGCTGGGGCATTAGATCCTACTCAAAGTCAAGCCTATTGTTATGGGGCCATGCCAGCGACTATTATTAGTTCTCCTACAGATGGATTACCTGCAGATGCAACTAGTACCAATGGTACAATTACTTACCAATGGCAAATGTCTATCGATAACGCCAACTGGACAGATATTGCTTCTGCAACAAACAACCTCTACAACCCACCATCATTGATTCAAACAACATGGTACCGTAGAATTGCACGTAGCTCAATAAATGCTGTTGATTTTTGTGAAGATGTAACCAATGTTGTCGAAATCGAAATATTACCAGATCTAAACGAAGGCTTTGTTTTAGATGATTTCCAAACAGTTTGTCAAGTTATTTCAGCCTTTGATTTACCAGATCCACTCGTGTTAGACTCTGCAGAAGCATTGACGAATTCGGTAACGTTCCAATGGCAACAATCTTCTGATCAATTTAGTTGGACAGATATTTCGGGACAACAATCGGCTACATTAGAATTTAGTGTTGGAGACGCTTGGTTACCAAGTCAGCCAGTAACCTATTATCGCGGTGTAATCACTTATGTAGGTGATCCTGTTCCTTCCGCTTATGAGCAAACTTCTATCCAGTTAGTTGATGAAGGAATCGGCTTTACAGGTAACTTAACGTATAGTATTGCGGTTAATGGAAGTCAATATAGTGTTGTCTCTAGCAATACGAGTACACTTGATACGATCGGACAAGCATTAGCTGATGAGATAACGCTTAATGATTTTGATGTTTTTGCTACTTATAATACTGATTCAGATATCTTAACAATAGAACCACGGACAGTGGGTACATATAATATTGCTGCATCAACAGGTTCACCATCACCTACTATCGCAGTAGTTCTTCCTAGAGCTGGTCAAGAATTGAATATGAGAATTCTTGTTCAGGGTAATACAGGTGCTAGAGCACCAAATACAAACATGGAAAGCTGCCAGGTATACACTAAGGTAGCCACCATAGAAGTAACACCACAACCTACATTAGTGCAAGTTAGCGGAGCTGCTTCACCTCAAGAGGTATGTTTAGGTGGTGCAATTGATCCAATTGTATTCGCTTTTGGTGGGGGTGCTACAAGTGTTGAAGTTCAAAATCTTGATACAGGATTATCAGTAGTTCCACAAGGGGGTGGAATAGTAACCAATACCCTGTATGGATTGCCTAATTGGTATGAAGTAGGAGGAACATCAACCTTTACAATTTCTGGTAATGTAACAGGGCCAAGTACTTTCAATATCATCACAAAAGGTTCTGGATGTACTATTTCTACAGTTACCTATCAGATTATCATATTACCAAACGCGGTTCAGCCTGACTTTATCCGTAAGGATACGAATACGGTAGGGTCTGAAGTACTAAATACAACTATCAATGGTGTAAACTACTGGTTAAATAATACAGTGTGTCAAGATGAATTACCAGCGCCTACAACTCCTTCTACAGAATTCTTTGCTTGTTTTGTCAACGATGCATTAAATAGACAATTCAACACCTATGAGTGGAACTTTGATCCACCTGTTGCAGGTATTATGACACAGAATAATTTCCAAGAAACTACCGTTGGAATTATTCAAACAACGGTTAGCCCATCGATAGGAGTATCCTACAGTTTAACCTTAAATGTCTCTGGAACGACAAATACCTATACGGTAACATCAACTGCTGTCTCTCAAACTGCAGATGACATAGGTCTTGCATTAGCAACTGCTGCAAATGCAAATGCAGGTATAAGTGTTATTTACAATAATGTCAATGATGAAATAATTCTTGAGTCAACCGAGGCTAATATTCCATTTACTGTGGTTGCTTCTCCTATGGGAACAGGTCAAGCCTTAAGACTAGTTGCTCCAGCAACAAGACAAATTACAAGAAGCGGAACCATGAATTGGGATCCTAGCTTTAGCGGTACATCGACCATTCGAGTCCGTTCTGTAGGATGTGATGGTCCGTCTGATTGGCTAGAGATTGAAATTAGTGTAGTACCACAGACGGTTGTTGCTACCCCAACACGTTCAGATTTAATCGAGCCATTTGCGCCAAACTTCCAGGTATGTGGAGGAGATTTCACAGGGGAATTGCCAACTTGTCAAATTACTGCTGGGACGCCAGACACTAAATTCTATACTGCAAGTGATAATGGTTTACAACCTAATGATTACGGTTCTTTAGAATGGCAAATTTCTAACCCTCAACCAGGTCTTGGTGCTCTAGTGAGTAGCCCGGGTACATTAGATCCTTTAACAGGAAATATGCAGTGGAATGTAGGTTGGTGGGGATCTTTTGAATTATTAGTTCGACCTGTAAGCTGCTCAGGAATCGATGGTGACTGGAAATCTAGCACCATAGTAATTGGTCAGCAAAATGGACTTGTTACTAGTGTAACTGCAGTAGGAAACCTTTTACCAGAATGTCCAATTCCTGCTGGTGGATATACTTCTACCTTGACAACAGGTGGACAACCCGTTCGCTGGTATGTAAATAGTCAAGCAGGACTAGCAGTAACTACCTCTTATTTAGCTTCTAACACAAACTTTGAGTTAGATCCTGGGGCAGACACAAGTACCTTAGAGTTGGATTTCCGACCAGGTTTCTCTGGAAATATCATCATTACCGTTGAACCAACCCCATGTCCAGGAGAGCGAGTAAATTATGTTATTTCTGTTCCAGGTCCACCAAGAATTAACTTGACTTCTGGCTTTAATTCAAATAACCAAAGATTGTGTGCTGGAACAGCGATGAACACAATAACCTATGAAATTGAAGGAGCTGCAAATCGTGTTAGAGCATTAAATTTACCTACAGGAATTACCCCATTCCTAGAGATTACCTCTCAATTAACAACGATTACATTAAGTACTCTGAGTTCAACAACGATAGGGAGAACTTATTCAATTTCAATTGACAATTATCGTTATGATTTTGTCACCACTGCTGCTGTTGCAAATGCAGCAGATCATGTAGGGAATGGATTAGCAGCAGCGATTAATGCAGGAACAAATAATTTTGTTGCAACCTATAATGGTGGTGATCTTACGATTGAAGTAGGACCATCTGGTCAACCTGGGAATTCATTCTCAGTGGCTTCTACCCAACCAGTAAACTCTGCCGTTAACTTTGCTGCACCAATTGCTTCTCCGTTATCGAAAATATTTAGTCTCTTTGGAACACCTACACAAACGGCAACTGTAATCAATTATCAAATTGAAACAGAAGCGCCACAGCCTGGATGTGCTGTTGCTGTTGCTTCTGGAACGATAGAAATTTTAGAAGCTTCTACTATTGACGTAATTCAAGGTTCTGAGACTGCTTCTTACTGTGCGGTAAATGACTTTACAGGTCCTAATTCAATTATAATGAATTTTGAAGGAGCTTCAGGGATAAGAATTAGTCCAAGTTCAGCCTATTCATTGCCAAATGGATTAAGTTTTGGACTAAGACCAGGTACTTTTGACGAGTACGAGATTTCTGGTATGATGAACCAAAATGTAATTATCCCTACAGCTTGGGTAGTGACCTATGAAACTTTTGGAGCAACTTGTGCAAATGTTTCTCAAACAATTACTTTCAATATTGAACCTGAGCCTGATGTTGTACTTGTTAGTGCTGGAACTGCAGATAGAACAGTTTGTGCTTCTGAAACTATTATTCCAATTCGTTATGAAATTTATAATCCAGCTTATGCTATAACTCCAAGTTGGAATGTTACCCCTAGTGGAATTACAGCAGCGAATTACGCACAGAATCAGATTACAGAGTTTAATCTAGTTCAAATGTTGGCTTCTCCCAATACTGCCTCTCAAGATTTCTTTACCTTTAATGTAAATGGAACGGCCTATACTGCTATTACAGATGGTGCTTCTTCCACTTTAAATATAACAACTCTTGCAAATACATTGGCAACTTGGTTAGACACTACATTGCCAAATCATACAGTTACTTCAAATAATTCGTCAATTACTTTTGAAGCGATTAATCCAGGAGTTGCCTTTACGGTATCTACAGTTGATTCTTCTACCTTTACATTAGGAACAGGAAGTACGATAAGACCTCCAGCTTATTTTGAAATTAGTGGAACTGCTTCAAGTACATCAAACACAGTTGAGAATTTTGTTTATTCATTAACCTCAGCCGGACCTGGATGTGCTGGTGGATTTGCTGCTTCAGGAACAATTACGGTTAATCCATATACCTTTGGTGTTTGGGATAGTAATACGCCTGCTGCAGTTGGGGACCAAAATCCTGTCTTATGTGATAACAGTGGTGTAACAACCATTCGTTACTCTGCACCAAATGCAGTAAGGAGTAGTTTAGTAACTCCAACGCTTCAACCAGCATGGATTACTGCAGCTAAAGTGGGTAACTTTATCGATGTTAGGGTAAATGTACCTAACCTAGCGATTACTGCACCAGTAACTTATCCTTATGCATTTAATTTAATTGGAAATGCTTTTGGCTGTACAGCAGCACCATCTCCTATCTCTGGTATAGTTACGATTAGTCCAGAAGACATTATTACTTTCGCTGGATCTGCTGGTGATGACGAACAGATTATTTGTGTTGGAAACACGCCTAGTCCAACCTTTGCTTTTGATCCTATAGAGTATCAATTGTCTGGTGGAGCGACAACGATTAGTTCAATTACTTACACCCAAGATGGCGGTGCCGTTCAAGGCGGGTTACCACCTGGATTTGGCTATAGTATTAATGCATCAAATACTTTAATTATATCTGGTATCGCGAATGCCGCTTCTGCAAATACGGCTTCTTCAACTACGATTTATACCTATGAAATCGAGACCGGACCAGGTGCTTGTGGAACTGATATAGCAATTGGTACTATTGAAGTGCGTACCGCACCAGAATTAACCTTAACTTCTTCTACAACAACGGATAATCAAGTCATTTGTGATGGTATTGAAGCAATAGATGATATTCTCTACACCTTAGGACCTGGAGCAGATCAAGTGGTCTTTACATGGACTTCCGGCGGAACTGTTACTGGCTTAACTGCGAGTTATAATAACCCTGCTCAAACAGAATTTATCATTATGGGTACACCGGCGATGAATGTTACCCAGACTACTGTTTACACCTATCAAATAGAAACAGTAGGTAGTGATTGTGCTCCAGAGATTATGCTTACCGGTAGTGTTCAACTTGAGCCACGAGATGCTATTTCACTTATCGTTACACCTTCTCTAACAATTGTATCTGGTATCGCTAGTCAAACAGTGTGTTATATGGATCGCGATAATCCTGCTAACCCATTAGCTGAACCAATACAGCCAATTGAATATCAATTAAGTGGGGGTGCCGTGGGTAGACCTGTTACAGTAAGTTACCGTGAAAATGGTGGCGCGTTAATTAATGGACTTCCAGCGGGTTTAGGGCATAGTATAACCCCTTCGAATACAGTCTTAATTACTGGTAGTATTGTTGCTTCAACGACTTATGTAACACCAACCATGTTCTATGAGTATGTGATTGAAACAACAGGAGGTTGTGTTACAGATACCATTAGTGGTTATATTACAACTTTATCTCCACCTGTAATGACATTAGTGTCTACAGCATCAACTGCAAATCAAGTAATATGTGATGTAACTCCTATAGCAGATATTGTTTATGAAATCCAAGGAGGAGCAACAACTTTTGCCTTTAACTGGGTTGGGTCTAACACCTTAGCAGGTAGTGGAATTACAACGACTAATTCTGGCACAAATCGCTACGTGATTGCTGGAACGCCTATTGCTAATGTGACTCAAACAACGGTTTATAACTATGAGATAGTCACTGCTGGAAGCGCCTGTGTCTCTGAAGTAACTATGTACGGTAGTATTCAGTTAGAACCAGTGGACGCAATATCGCTAGTATCTTCACCAACGACAGATAACCAAAGTGTTTGTTTATTTGATAGTGACAATGCAAGCAATACTATTGCAGAGTTAATGGTGCCAATTGAGTATCAACTAGAGGGCGGTGCAATTGGATCTCCATTTACCATAACTTATACTGCAAATGGAGGAGCTGTTCAAAACGGATTGCCACCAGGATTAGGTTATACCCTTACTCCTTCGAATACCATATTAATTAGTGGTTCTATTATCGCTTCAACGACCTTTACAACTCCAACAGTCAACTATGCTTATGAGATTGTAACAGGAGGAGATTGTGTAACATCGACGATAAATGGAGATATAACAGTATTCTCTCCACCTGTCTTAGAACTAGCTAGTGGATTAACAACAACAAATCAAGTTGGATTCTTTGCTGTTTGTGATCGACAAGATCCTATTGCTGATATTGTTTATACTTTTGAGGGAGGAACAACGAATGTGGTCTTTACATGGACAGGGCCAACATTAAATGGGGTGAATGGAGTTATACCTTCTGGTACGAGTAGTCTAGTGATCTCTGGAACACCTTCAGTAAATATTACAGCGACAACACGATATGCATATCAAGTTACTACAGACGGAAGTGCATGTGCACCTGAAATCGTTTATACAGGAGTTATAGAAGTTAAACCAGAAGAGTTATTGGTGTTATCTTCCGCGCCATCTACAGAAAATCAAACGATTTGTGCCGGTACTGGAACTAATACGCTTGAACCAATTATATATAACTTAGAACAAGAGGCAATTTCAGCTGTAGTCTCCTTTACTCCTGCATTACCAGGAATTGGCTATACATTAACCTCCACACAAGTAATTATTAGTGGTGTGGCACAGGCGGCAGCTCAAGCTTCTACAACCATTAGCACTTTTACATACGAAGTCGAAACAACAGGTTGTGGTCCAGCGAGAGAAAGTGGTACAATTATAATCCTACCTACTCCAGTAATGAGTCTCTATAGTGGTAATCCTAATCAACCATCTGTCTGTAATAACAGCCCTATTGATCCAGTCGATTACATTTTTAATCCACAATCTGGAGCAACGTTTAGTATTACATGGGACGAGACCCCAGCTGGAATTAGTGCAAGTTTAGCTTCTGGTGCTGGAGGTACAAATAATATTGTAAGGGTGTTAGGAACCCCATCTGTACAGGTTTCTTCAACAACGACCTACAACTATCAGATTACGCTTAGCGGTACTTGTGATCCAGATGTAGTGGTAAATGGTTCTATTACCGTTGATCCAGGACCAATTATTGATGCAGATTATATTCAAGATTTCTTAGTCTTTGATGTTGCGTGTAATGGCGATAATACAGGATCAATCGTCTTAGGAGATCCTACAGATCCAGATTTCTTGAACGCGATTACTTCTGTGACACCTGGTCGTGAGCAGATATCAATGATCACATTTACACCAACAACAACGGTAACTTATACTGATATCTTTAGGGTGTATATTAATGGTACAGAATACAATACAAGAGGAGGCCAAACAGTTGGAGGAGTTAATTCAGTTTACTCTAACGCTGATATAATTAATGACTTAGTCAGTAGAATTAATAATGATCCTGCGCAACAAGATGTTCAGGCTTCGCTTTCTGGCTTCGGTTTAAGATTGATAGGAACTGTTGAAGGGGTGTCATTTACGGTCTCTGCAAATACATCAGACACTGCGGCAATTACCAATACGGCCACAACAACGCAGATCGCTGCCGCTTATGCCCCTGTGTTGCGTTGGGTTTATCCAGATGGCTCTGTAGTTAATGCAACAGATATATATAACTTATACCCTGGTGAATACACCCTTGAGGTTATTGTAAATAGTTGTCTCTCTAGTGCCACATTTGTTGTAGAAGAGCCGCCAGCACTTGGCTTTGATGTTGATTTCTGTGGTGGAGTAACAGGTGCGATTACAGTACAAGCTTCTGGTGGTATTGCGCCGTATACTTATACGATTGAATACAATGGTGTACGTTTACCAGGCGCTAGTGGAATTAGCGTGACAAATGGACAAGCAAACTTTACCGGTCTTACCCCAGGTAGATTATATGTGGTAGAAGTGTCAGATACTAGCTCTTGTACGTTACCATTAACTAGAGCAGTGCGTATTCCAACAGCATTAAACTTTGATCCAACCATAGTTGAAGTAACAGATAGCTATTGTTCTACGGGTACTACAGGAAATGGAAGTATAATCACAACAAAATTAGTAGGAGGAGTTCAAGTCAACGCCTTTACTGGTGGATCAGGCTTATATGACTATTCATGGGCAGAATCCTTAACGGGTACAAGAGTTGTAGGAACTACTCCAAACCTTGAAAACTTACCTCCAGGAGATTACTATTTAACCTTAACAGATGCTGTTTTAGGCTGTGAATATCCACCTCAATTAATCACAGTTGGAGGATATGCTTCTGTACGATTTAATGGAGTAGAAACCGCTAATTTTGTCAATCAGCGTGGGTCAGGAAGTGGTACGAGCACTGCTACAGCAGACTTTATCTATACCTTAGAATGTTTCGGTGCAGAAGATGCATCCTTTGATCTATTTGCTGTAGGTGGGTCAGGTAATCTTGAAATTACTGCTGTTACTCCTGGATTTGTTATCCCACCAGGAACTGGTTCTGCCGTAAGCTTATCTAACTTATCTGCTGGAACATATGTCTTTAGAGCAACAGACTTAAGTCCTCCATTAGATCCAGATGGCAACTTGCTTCCTGCATGTACAGATGTTATTACAGTCCGCATAGAACAACCAGAGCCTTATAGCGTACAAATTGTTGAAGAGGGTTCAAGAGTTCCTGCTTGTCCAGAGGATTTAGCGCTTGGCGGTAGACTTGTCTTTGAAATTTCAGGTGGTAATCCATTTGCAGCGCCTTATACTGTTCAATTAAACGACGGAGTGTTAACTTCGACTAGTGCGGCAAATAATAGAGTAGAGTTTGACGGTATTGATGTTAGAAACACAGCCATGAGAACCATCTTTAATTTAGAGATTATCGATAGCTTCGGTTGTTCTTCTGGAGTGATTACTTCTACGACATTTACCTTTCCAGAGGTATACGAATACCAGGTTAATAATTTTGAAGTGACTGATATCGATTGTGTAAATGCTACTTCTGGTCAAATGACTTTTGAGATTGTAGCAGCTGTAACTAATCCAAGCGCACCGTCAATTTCACCGATAAATGAAGGACAATTATTTATTACCTCAGCTGATGGAGGAAATTACACCTACTACAAAGTATTAGATGGGTCTCTAAATGCTGGTGATCCAATGGTATTAGTCGATAACTTTAGACAAGCGGGTGATTATACCTATGAAGTTTCGATTAACAACACCAACACAGCGGCTTGTGTAGTTGCTTCGGGAACCTTCACCATAGAAGAATTGAACAACCAGCAAATGCGTGTGGGTCGTCCAGAGGTTAATTTACCGGGTTGTGGCAATTCTGAAAGTAGTATTGCGTTGACCATTGAAAACTTTATCCCACCATTGAGAATTGAGTGGTATGAATTTACTTCGACAACATCTTCAACAATTAATTCTGTCACAGGTGCAACAATCAATGCAACGACAACAACAGGTTGGGTACCATTAGATTCAAGTTATGACGGTCTTGCCGTTGTTACTGGCTTACCTACTGGTATTTACCGTGCAATTATTACTGATTCAAGAGAATCAACTTGTGACGGTGGCGAATATATAACAAGAAACATCTCTATCTCTGAAGGAAGCTTAAATGTCACCAACTTTAGATCTCGTGAGAATATCCCACCTATCGGTAATGGAGAATGTAGAAACTATCCTGAACCATCGAATAATGCCATTGATTGGAACAATACCGATCAAGGATATTCGCATGATATTTTCTTCAATGTGAACTTAAGTGTGGATCGTTCCTTTAGTGTAACGCAAACTACCAACAATGGCTTCTATATGGAATTGGTTGATCCAGACGGACGTCAAGTACCATTAGACAATAGCAATATTTTTGCAGGTAGAGTTGAATCAAGAGGTGGAAGATATTTATTCTTAGAGCCTAAAGGTTACACGTATAGATTTAGAAACTTACCTGGTGGTAGCTATTACTTAAGAGTAAGTGAAAATGTAGATAATACCTCTTTAACACCTTGTGAAGAAATCTATTACTTTACCGTAAGAGAATTCTTACCGATCCAGTACAACGGGGACACGACCTTTGTAACAGACTTATGTACGGGTGCTGTAGATGGTGGTATTACGGCCTCTGCATTGGGAGGAGATCCATTTATTGTAGATGGAGTACCGACTTATCAGTTCGAATGGACCTATACTCCTAATGATCCAACCGCATCAACACAGGTATTCTATGGTGAGCGTGTAGATCCAGCTTACCCAGGACAGTATTGTTTACGTATTCTTGACAGAAACTCACATTCTTACTGTTCTTGTGATGCTGCAGAGACTAATCCAGTTACGATTGAAGTAGAGGATGTGGTTCAACCATTCTTTACAGAAGGTACTTTAACAGACCCTGATAACCTTGGAACAATAGTTAAGTCACTTCCACCAGACTGTGCTAGTGTTGGACTAAATGGCCAAATTGGACTTCAGATTTCTGGCGGACAATTACCTTACGTAATCAACTGGTTTGTGGAAGATCCACGTTATTTAAATTCTGACGATAATATTGGATACCGTCCATTGAATGAGTACCAAAACCGTACTTCGTTACAAGATCTATTGCCAGGAAACTATAAAATGCAAATTGTTTCTCTTGCTAATACAGGATGTTCTGGTCCTAACCAGTATACTTTCTATGAAGAAATTATTCAGGTTTCACCAAATAGAGAACTCTATATCATGGATGGACCATTTGTAGATGAGGACTTATGTACAGGTCAGCAGGGTAGACTATTAGTAGACATCTTTGACAATAACAATGGTAATTTAAGTTTCTACTATAATGATATCTTAATTCCAAATTCTGATGTGGTGCGCTTGAGTGATCGCTCTTGGTCTGTCGCTATTGTCAATGCAGTTGATGAGGCAGAATTTAGAATCGTCAACCAAGAGGGATGCTGGATTACAACGGATATTAATAGAGGAATAGGAGAGCCTAACTTCTCTTATACATCGCCTAACTTTGAGGCTTCAAGTGTCATTTTAGCGAGAGAAGAAATTACTTTCGAAAACGCCTCTACTGATCCTTATGTACGTTCAGAGTGGATCTTCGGGGACAACACTCCTGCAGTAGATGTACCTACACTAATCGACAGTATTATTCCAGTTCGACATACCTATGGTATCTCTGGAACTTACTTCGCGACCATGCGTATCTACAACGATGTGGGTTGTTCTGAAGAAATTACTCAGCCTATTTCTGTAGGGAAAGGATACAACATTTTAGTGCCAAATGTATTTACACCAAATAATGACTTGGTCAATGACAACTTTAGACCATTGTTTAGTGGATTTAGTAATATGACCTTTACGGTATACGATTACAGAGGTAACGTGGTCTACAACGAATATGTAGAAGAAGCTGATCTTAACAATATCCAGGGGATTTCAATTACTGGATGGGATGGAAGCTTAGCACCGTTCTCCCCATATTATATCTATACTGCTTATGGTATACTGTTAGATGGCGAGACAGAAGTAGAGAAGAGTGGAACCTTTATTGTAATTAACTAATGCATAGATTCAATAAAACATACACGATTGTTACAGCATTGTTTTTAATGCTGGGTACTTTAGGGTTTTCGCAAGATGAATACATCGTCAATCACTCTAAGTTTATGCAGAAAACAAACCCTAGTTATTTTGGTTTGAATAGCTTAAACAAAACAGGGGTGCTTTACAATCAAATGAAGTTAAACGAGTTTGATAAGATGGACAACAAATATGTTTTTGGAGCGCTATCTTTTGATAACCTTGATTTTAGTTTAGGGTTAGATGTTAACTCCTTTAAGATTCAAAACACAGGGCTTACCATCAATCTAGCGAACTTGTCTTATGTCTATAAGCTTCAATTTGATAATGATCTTTATTTCTTACCTGCAGTAACCATAGGCTTTGGTAGTCAATCTGTCAACCCAGAGAATCTTATTTTCGAAGATCAGTTGAATACTGCCACAGGATTCATCAATACAGAGTCTATCGATCCACTCGCCCCGGTAATTAGTAATGTAAATTATTTGGATCTAGGAGCTTCGTTCTTATTACACTCAGATCGCTTTATGGCAGGCTTAACTTTAAAGCATTTAAACAAGCCTAATACTTCTTACAATAAAGAAGTTCCATTTGAAAAGCCGATTCAAATCTCTTTACAAGGGGCCTATGAGTTTGATCTTAACCCTTATGAAAGAAGATACCTGCCTCGTTATTCTTATTTGTTTGCTTATGGTTCTTTTACCAAATTTGGCGATGCGGTCTTAATTTATTTATCGCAAGATTTTCAGTTAGGAGAATTCTCTGTTGGATTAAGCCAGCAGGCAGCTTCTTTAAACACTTTTGCATTAAATAATGTAGGGGTATCCATTGGTTTAGCGGTAGAGAATTTTGATTTCGGAATACTTTATAATTTCCCTTTCCAATCCCCTGGTGCGGTCTTCTCGCCTAGTATCTTTGAGTTGTTTGTAACCTTTGACTTTAGTATTTACCGCCGTAATAATCGTGGTCAATACAATCGTTTACAGACAGATAACTATTATTAATATAGTAGCTTACCCAATATTTTTATTTACTTTACGTTATTGATTTATATATAGTATATAAAAAGTTATATTTTTTGTATACTTTTATAAGACCCTAAATTAAAATAAACCTACTTATGAAGTTCCCCAAACTTCTTTTACTTATAGGTGCATTATTGTGCACAAGTATATCCAGCAAAGTCTGGTCACAACTCAATTATCTTGAAACCTCTCAAGGAGATAATAACTTCATTTCCCTTTGTATTGAAGAATCTTTAACTGTTACTGCTACAGCAATTGGCGGAAGTAATAGTGGTTTTGTATTTAATCGAATTAGAGGTGGTATCACACAAACGATTCAATTTAATTCACCAGATGGTGATATAGTATTATATCCTTTATCAGCAGGCGAAAGCTCTAATGAAACCTATATGGACGGGGATATTTTTTACGCAGAAATTTTTGATTACACTAATGCAGGAACCATAGCGTTATCCCCTTATATTTCAGATCAATTTACTTTTAATGCCTTGGGCTTAAATCTGGGCTTAAAAGTTGAAAATTTTGACTTTGGCTTTCAATACAATTTCCCTTTTCAAAAAGAAAGTAAGGTATTTGCTCCCAGTATATTTGAGTTGTACCTCGTTTTTGATTTCAGTCCATTTAGAAGAAATCAAAGAGGGTATTTAAAACGCCTTCAAATAAATAATTATTAACGCATCACTTTATTGGGGAACACTACAGGACTTTCGATCCCATTTTTACCAACAGTAGAAATTCCAAAAAAGAAGTTGTCGATTACAATTCCTTCCAGGGTGGCTTCACTAACATTGCCCACAAAGCGACTGTGATCCCAAGTAGGAGAGGTGGTGTCTCTCCAATAGATTTTATAGCCAGCAATATTATCATCTTCTGTTGTTGACCATTTAAACCTCGCCGAAGCTTCTACCACTCCGCCAATACTCAATTCTTTCACCGCGAGAGGAGCCCAGGCTAAAGCAGCGAGATTAATCGCATTTACAGCGGTTAATTTTTTGGCGTAGCCAAAGTTAACGGCTTCCACCACATCGCCATAGGCAATCCCGTTTTCTACACGGATGTCTTGATGCTGCTGATTGTAATTTTCGTGCGCCTCCATTATGCGTACCCCTGCAAAACCCACATCATTAAAAGGTCGATGGTGTCCACCACGACCAAAGCGATCAAGGCGGTAAATCATTTTGGGGTTCATTTCTGGCATAAAGGTTTGCACTGTTTTATGGATATATCGCGCTAATTGACGAGAGATGCCATCGACTTCTCCCCCATAAAAGCGGCGACGCTTCCTTGCTCGTTCAGATTCATTTGCAGGAGTGGGCTCAGAAAAAATACGAAAGGTTCTATTGTCGATCACTCCGTCAACTCCTTTGATATTCCCTATCATATCGTTGTTCATAATCCCAATGATTTCCCAGCCTTGCTCTTGGGCGTATTTTGCCAGCCCCGCCCCGCCAAATAAGCCTTGTTCTTCTCCTGCAAGACCAGTGTAAATGATGCTGTTTTCAAAAGTGTATTTTGATAAAACACGCGCTGCTTCTATGGTGCCTGCCATCCCGCTGGCATTGTCGTTTGCACCTGGTGAGTCATCGGTATAATTATTTGAATCAGAAATTCTAGAATCGATATCCCCGCTCATAATGATAAAGCGATTCGGGTATTTTGTACCTTTTTGAATCGCGACAACATTATTGATCCATACGGGCTTAACAATGCGTCTCCCATCTGGTTCTTGATAGTTTTTTTGATATGATACTTCCAAGCAACCGTTACAAGTTTTAGCAATCTCTTGAAATTCATTAAAAATCCAGCGTCTTGCCGCGCCTATTCCTCTACTTTGTGATAAAGTATCACTAAGGGTATGTCGAGTGCCAAAGCCTGCTAGGGTGGTGATGTCTGCTTTGATACGTTCTTCAGATACTCCATCGATGATGGCATAAAAATCTGCATCCTCTTGGGCTATAGATTTATAACTAATTAGACAGCTCAGTAAAAATAAGGCAGTGTAAAATTTTTTCATCATAGTTATTTATAAGCTTAAGATAAACAAAAACTCCCAAGGTCAAAACCTTGGGAGTACCAAACAAAATAAAACCAGTAATATATTAGTAAGGATATTTATTTTCTTCAATTACCGTTGCAGCAATATTTTTTCTTAATTGAGCAACATTAGGATATTCAGCATACTTTGTGTACTGTTTAACCCCGGCAATCATTCCAGCTTGTTGTGCGCCTTCGGCGAAAGAAACAATGGCTTCTTTTGCCTTTGCATTAACACGCTCAATAGCTCCGAATAAGTATAATTGTGTCATTTCGATTTGACGCTCTTGTGTGGCTACGCCAAAACGTGCTGCGTTTTTCTCTACACGTAAAAGAGCAGATTCTGCAATATAGGTTTCAATTAATATATCAGAAACCGCGAGTAAGATTTGTTGTTCTGCATCAAGGTTTGGTCCAAATTTTTGAACGGCAGATCCAACAATCATCATAAAGACTTTCTTCATGTTAGCGATTAATTGTTTCTCTTGCCCAAATAATGTCTCTGAAGCAGTCACTTTTTCAATCGCACCAGACATTAACTCTTGACCCACTGCAGTAGCTGGTGTCATCAAATCAATTTCGCCTTTTAAGGCTTTCTTTAAGGTCATTCCTACAGAAAGCATACGGTTGATCTCGTTTGTACCTTCATAGATGCGTGCGATACGAGAATCACGCCAAGCCATTTCCATGGGAGCATCTGCAGAGAAGCCCATCCCACCAAAAATTTGTAAACCTTCATCTGTACAACTTTGTGCATTTTCTGATCCTGCTACTTTAAGGATAGAACACTCAACAGCGAATTCTTCTACTCCTTTTAACTCAGCTTCTTGGAAGCTTTTTCCTTCCGCTAGTAATTGGTCGATGCGTTGTTCAATGTCATAGGCTGCACGGTAAGAAGCAGACTCTGTCGCGAAACAGTTAGTCGCCATGGTAGCGAGCTTACTTTGAATCGCACCAAATTTTGCAATCGGAGTTTTAAATTGTACACGCTCGTTAGCATATTGTACTGCTAAAGATGTCACGTGTCTTTGTCCTTCTAAACAAGCCGCAGCTAATTTAATACGACCTACATTCAATGCGTTCATGGCGATTTTAAAACCTTCTCCACGACCTGCAAGCATGTTTTCTACCGGTACTTTAGTATCATTAAAGAAAACTTGTCTTGTAGAAGATGCTTTGATCCCTAGTTTGTTTTCTTCGTCTCCCAGTGTGATACCGTTTTCTAGATCCACTTCAACGATAAATCCAGTAATGTTTTTGTCATCTTCGATACGTGCGAAAACAATAAATACATCAGCAAATCCAGCATTAGAGATCCACATTTTTTGTCCAGTGATTAGGTAGTGGCTTCCATCTTCAGATAAGACTGCTTTCGTCTTTCCAGAATTCGCATCTGATCCTGCACCTGGTTCTGTTAAACAGTAGGCACCAAACCATTCTCCCGTCGCGAGTTTGGAAACATATTTTTGTTTTTGTGCTTCATTACCATATAATGTAATGGGCATCGTTCCAATACCTGTATGGGCTCCAAAGGCGGTAGAAAAAGATCCATTTGCCCCAGAAATGTAGTCACAGACTAACATTGTTGAGGTAAAAGGCATCCCTAAACCATTGTATTCTTCTGGAACAGCAACTCCTAAAAAGCCTAGCTCACCTGCTTTTTGCATGGTTTCATGTGTAAAAGCATAGTCTTTGTTTTCAAAGCGTTCTCTGTGCGGAATGATCTCACGGTTGACAAATTCTTGCACCGATTCTTTCATCATTACTTGCTCTTCGCTGAAATCTTCTGGAGTAAAGACGTCCTGCGCTGCAGTCTCATTTACAATAAAGGCTGCGCCTTTAATTGATTCATTTGCTTTAGTTGCTTCCATATTTAATATTTACCGTTAATATTCAATCAATTGCTTTTTTTCTACTTGCATTTTGATCGCTTCTATTACCTCAAAAAAATGTTCCATTTTTTGTGGATCAATACTCTCTAAGAGTCCATTATTAAAGTCCAATACAGTATTTTTTGAAAGTGCTCTCTTTTCTTTTCCCTGTTGGGTTAAAAAGATTAAAACTCCGCGCCCATCTTCTGGATTGGGTTTTCTTTCAATATAGCCTCGCTCTTCCATGGTGTTCAATAAACGTGAAAGACTTGTGCTTTCCATTCCCATTTTAGGGCCTAAAGCGGTAGAGGGCGTCCCTTCTGCATCTATGCTTAAAAGGGTAAAAGCCATTGTCATGGTCGCATCGTACTTCATAGCTTTTTCATTATACATCGTTGTAATGAGTTGCCAGGTAGAGCGCAGCGCGTATTCAATGGTTTTCTGTTTCATACTGTTTTATTGAATTCAAATATAATTAAAAATAGTATGCAAGCATAATTATTCTTGCATAATTATGCTTGCATAACATATAAGTATAAAAAAGCCCCTCAATTTGAGGGGCTTTAAGTGCTGTTTAAGCGTAAATTTTATCACTCAAGGCTTTGTATTTTTCCTTGACTACTTTGCGTTTTACTTTCATTGTAGGGGTAAGGTGACCATCGTCAATACTCCAAACGTCTGGGGTCAATTCAAATTTCTTGATTTGCTCCCATTTCCCAAAGTTTTGGTTATGTGTTGTGATATCTTCTTGAATAGCCGCGATTAATGTTTCGTTTTGACAGATACTTTCCATATTGTCCCCAACGCTAACATTATTTTCTTGCGCCCATGTTTCGATGTATTCAAAAGCAGGTTGGATTAATGCCGCCGGCATTTTTTGACCTTCCCCTATGACCATGATTTGCTCAATGAACAAGGACTGTTTCATTTGATTCTCTATTAGCTGTGGTGCAATGTACTTTCCACCAGAAGTTTTAAAGAGTTCCTTTTTGCGATCTGTAATTTTTAAGAATCCATCTGCATCAATCTCTCCGATATCTCCAGTATGCAGGTATCCATCGATAATCGTTTCTGCTGTTTTTTCAGGATCCTTATAGTAGCCTTGCATAACATTCGGTCCTTTACATAAGATTTCCCCGTCTTCGGCGATTTTGATTTCTACTCCGTCGATGGCGCGACCTACCGCGCCAAATTTATTCCCTCTATTCGCTTCTTCAGAAACGGTAATGACTGGAGAAGATTCTGTCATTCCATATCCTTCTGCGATCGTCATGCCTGCGGCAGAAAATACACGTGCTAAACGCGGTTGTAAGGCTGCACTTCCAGAACTGATTAGTTCAAGGTTCCCCCCTAAGGCTTCCTTCCATTTTGAGAAGATAAGTTTTCGGGCAATGGCGAGTTTCATTTCATAAATAAAACCGTTTTGACCATAAGGCTCATATTTTAGCCCTAGCTCAACGGCCCAGTAAAAGAGTTTTTGTTTGATGCCTGTTAACTCTGCTCCGCGGGCATAGATTTTATCATATACCTTCTCTAACAAGCGCGGTACTGCTGTCATAAAGTAAGGGTGTACCTCATTGATGTTTTCTGAGATTTTCTCGATAGATTCGGCAAAGTGAATTTCAATAGCATTGTGATAATAGATATAAAGGATCACGCGCTCGAAAATGTGGCACACAGGTAAAAAGCTTAAGGCGACATTCTTGTCTTTAGTCAGGGGAAGCTTTTGCGTAGCGGATAAGACATTTGAAACAACATTATTATGACTTAACATCACTCCTTTAGGAAGACCAGTTGTTCCAGAGGTGTAGATGATGGTCGCTAAGTCTTCTGGCTTAACCGCTGCTCTAGCGTCTTCCACTTTATTTTGTAAACTAGGATCATCGTTTTCAAAGAGCATCGTCCATGAGTCACATCCTTTTACTTCTTCAAAAGAATAAATGCCTTCGAGCATGGTGTTTTTAGCTACCTTATTGAGCTTTTCAAAGATTTCTGCATCAGAGATAAAGCAAAAACGACTTTCAGAGTGGGTGAGTACATATTCATACTCTGGCCCTGTAATGGTGGGGTAGATCGGTACGGTCGTCGCTCCTAGCTGAAGAACGGCCTGATCCATGATACACCATTCTGTTCTGTTATTGGTAGAGATAAGAGCAACTTTATCTCCGTGTTTCACTCCCATTTGAAGGAGCTTTCTAGAAGCTTGTTGTACTTTATCGTAGAATTCTTGGGTAGAAGTGGCTACCCATTTTCCGTTGTATTTTGTGTTGAGACATTTATCAAGTGGTTGCTCGAGCTGTTGCGCGAGAAAGTCAAATAATCTAGTTGGTTTCATTGTTCGCTTTCATTTTATTTTGAGAAAGCTCAAGATAATGAAAACTACAGAACTTATTTACTTTTTTTTGCGAACCAATTAAAGGCGTTTTCAAAGACCATAGTCCACGGGCTAACTTGATCGTTTCTATCTGCAGGGTAGTGCCCCCAGTTCCACGGGAAAGTTGATCGCTCAAGGTGTGGCATCATCACAAGGTGACGCCCGTCTTCACTGGCTAACATTGCAGCGTTAAAGTCAGATCCGTTAGGATTAGAAGGGTAGTCAGGGTACAAATATTTTGCTGGAATTTGATAGGCTTTTTCTGCTTCAGGGAAAGAGAATTTACCCTCACCGTGTGCTGCCCAGATCCCTAAAGTGCTTCCTTCAAGGCCTTGTAGCATCACTGCTTTACTCGCCTGAATTGTTACTGCAGTGAAAATACATTCAAATTTACCTGAATCATTGTGCAACATTTTAGGCAATTGTCTGTGTTCTGGAGTAAGCAATCCTAACTCGACAAATAATTGACAACCATTACAAACCCCTAGGGATAGGGTGTCTTCTCGTTGGAAGAAGTTTTCAATGGCTGCTTTTGCTTTTGGGTTGTATTTAAAGGCCCCTGCCCATCCTTTGGCAGAGCCTAATACATCTGAATTAGAGAACCCTCCTACAGCAACAAGTAGTTGAATGTCTTCTAGGGTTTCTCGTCCTTCGATCAAGTCGGTCATGTGGACATCGCGTACTTCAAAGCCGCTTAAGTCCATCATGTAGGCCATTTCGCGTTCAGAATTACTTCCTTTTTCACGAATCACGGCTGCCTTAATTGTTTGTTTCTTTTGTGCAGGTTTTTCTCCGCTAAAAGAAGCAGGGAAGCTAAATTTTAACGGTTGCTTGACAACATTATCTCCTCTAACTGCGGCTAATCTAGTTGCAGTTTGTTGTGCTTCTAGTTTAGTTGAAGTCGCCATCCAGTGTTGACGCATCGCAGGAAGGGATAATTGAAGCGCTCCTATCGTTAATTCGCTGCGGTGGTTTACTCTTCCTATCGGGACGATATCTATCCCCGCTTTGGCGAAGCCTGCGACTAAATCTTCTTTTGATTGTAATACAACCCCTACCTTTTCTGAAAAGAGGATTTTGATCAAATCTTTTTCTGCTAAAGCAGCAAAATCAATCTCCATTCCAACGGCAGTTGAAGGGAAACACATTTCTAAAAGGGTAGTGATTAAACCTCCAGAACCGATGTCGTGTCCTGCGGTAATACTTCCTTTTTTAATGAATTCTTGCAGGGTGTTAAAGGCAGTTTTGAAATAGGTAGCATCTTGTACGCTAGGGGTTTCATTCCCGATTTTATCTAAAGTTTGTGCAAAAGAAGACCCCCCTAAATGGAATTCGTCTTGAGCAAAGTCTAGGTAATACAACTCACCACCATCTGGGGTAGCCACTGGCGTAATGATATTCTTTACATCATCGCATTGTCCTGCTGCAGAGATGATTACTGTTCCTGGAGCGAGTACATCACCGTCAGGATATTTTTGTTTCATCGAAAGGGAATCCTTCCCAGTAGGGATGTTAATTCCTAAAGCGATGGCAAAGTCTGAACACTCTTCCACAGCCTCATACAAACGTGCGTCTTCTCCGGGATTGTTACAGGGCCACATCCAGTTCGCTGAAAGGGAAATGCTTTCCAGCCCTTTTTCAAGGGGTGCAAAAACAATATTCGTTAAAGCTTCAGCGATAGCGGTATTACTTCCTTTTTTAGGGTCGATTAAGGCGCTTACAGGAGCATGTCCTATAGAGGTGGCGATTCCTTTTTGTCCGGTATAATCTAAGGCCATCACCCCGCAATTACTTAGGGGTAATTGTAGTTCTCCCACACATTGTTGCTGGGCAACACGTCCAGTAACACAGCGGTCCACTTTATTCGTCAACCAGTCTTTACTGGCTACCGCTTCTAACTGCAGCACTTGTTCGATATAGTGCTTAATTTCTTTATGCTTATACACTATCGGACTAAATGCTTGTGCGATAGAAGTGTCTTCCATGATGGTTTTAGGCGAACTACCAAAGAGGGCAGAAAGATCTAAATCAATGGGTGTTTCGTTGTTTTTTTCTGAATGAAAAGAGAAGTGGTGATCTTCTGTCACCTCTCCTACAATATAAAATGGTGCTCGCTCTCTTTGCGCAATTTTTTCAAGCTGTGCAGCATCTTTTGCAGAAAGGATTAAGCCCATTCTTTCTTGGGATTCGTTTCCTACAATTTCTTTTGCCGAAAGGGTTGGATCCCCCAGTGGAAGTGCATCAATTTGAATTGCCCCACCGGTGTCTTCTACTAATTCTGATAAGCAATTTAAGTGTCCTCCGGCTCCGTGATCGTGGATCGAAACAATAGGGTTATTGCTACTTTCTACCAATGCGCGAATAGCGTTTGCCACACGTTTTTGCATTTCGGGATTTGAACGTTGTACTGCATTGAGTTCTATGGCGCTGCCAAAGGCACCTGTGTCTGCCGATGAAACTGCAGCTCCTCCCATTCCTATGCGGTAATTGTCTCCTCCCAGGATAATGATTTTATCTCCTTTTTTAGGAAGCCCTTTTTGCGCTTGTTCTTTTTTTCCAAAACCGATTCCTCCAGCCATCATGATGACTTTGTCATAGCCCAGGCGTTGCTCGTTTTCTTGATGTTCAAAAGTTAGTACAGAACCACTAATTAGGGGTTGCCCAAATTTATTTCCAAAGTCTGAAGCACCATTAGATGCTTTGATTAAAATATCGATAGGGGTTTGATACAACCACTTGCGTTCTGCAAACTCACTTTTCTTGCGTTCTTCTTGAACACGAGAGTAAGGAGTCATATAAACCGCTGTTCCTGCTAAAGGTAAAGAACCTTGACCACCCGCTAGGCGATCTCTGATTTCTCCTCCAGATCCTGTTGCGGCTCCGTTAAATGGCTCTACAGTAGTAGGGAAGTTGTGGGTTTCTGCTTTTATAGAAATGACACTGTCAATTTGCTCTTTTTTAAAGCTGCTGGGTTGATCAGCAGCAGTAGGAGCGAACTGCTCTATACTGGGTCCTTCTATAAATGCGACATTGTCCTTGTAGGCAGAAACGATCGTATTAGGGTTCTCCTTAGAAGTTTTTTTGATGAGTTGAAACAAGCTACTTGCCTTTGTTTCCCCGTTAATGATAAATTCTCCATTAAAGATTTTATGACGACAATGTTCTGAATTGACTTGAGAAAACCCAAAAACTTCAGAGTCCGTTAAAGGACGACCCAATGATTTTGCTAAATCGTTGAGGTAATCAATTTCTTCTTGATTTAAGGCTAATCCTTCTTGCTGGTTATAGGCAGCAATATCCTTGATCTGTACTACTTTTTCTGGGGCAATATCAACGGTAAATAAACTTTGATCTAAACTGTTGAATTCAACTACGAGCATGGGGTCAATGACATCGACTACTGCTTTAGCAAAGTATTCTTCAATGCGAACAATACCTTCGATACCCATATTTTGTGTGATCTCTACCGCATTAGTACTCCATGGGGTAATCATGGTAGCTCGAGGTCCTATAAAGCTGCCTGAAACAGCTGTACTGTCAATGACTGGGGCTTCGCCAAAAAGCCATTGCAATTTAATTTTATTTTCTTCAGAAATTGTAGAGGAACATTCAACAACGAAAACCTTTTGTGTAGGTTCGCCAAAAAACAGTAGCATAGCGTGCGGTTTAAAGCACAAAAATACGCCTTTTCTTTAAAAATTTTGTCTACTAGGGGGACTGAAATGCGCTAAGTTGTTGTGAGTTATTCACAGCGAATAAATCTTAGCGAAAGAGTGTAGCCTTTATTCTTCTTTAAGTGTTTTTACTGGATAAACAATTGATTCATAAAAAGCTTGATCGATGGGCTCTTCCCACTGGGTAGGGTCTGGAGGGTAGATGGCAAGATAGGCAACAGCTGTTGTAGGGGTGGCGGAATGCCAGTGATCGACAGCAGGGGTGGTGTTAATCACATCTCCTTGACGAATGATTTGAACTTCTTTTCCGCGTTCTTGATAAAAGCCCATTCCGGAAGTAACCACTAATTGTTGTCCTTTTGCATGGCTATGCCAATCTAGTTTTGCACCTGCTGCCATGGTGGCAACTACCATATTGTAAGGGAAATTATCATTGGTTTGACTTAAAAAATTAAGCCAAACTTTCCCGCTATGATGTACATTAGGCGCAAGATTTCCCTTTGGGAATTCTGTTATATCTTGAGCCCATAGGCTTGAAGTGAGTAGGTAGCAACAGAAGGAGATAAGGAGCGATTTCATTCGTTGTTATTTTTTAATTAGGCGGACCTTATAGAATCCATCAAAAGCGCTATCACTTGCACGATGGATTACTTCTTGATCTAGCTGAAAGATAGGGTTTTGTTCTAAAAACCAAGCGGTTTGCTCTTGATTTTCTGAGGGCAATAAAGAACAAGTGGCATAAATCAATGCGCCACCGGGGCGAACCATTTTTGCTCCTTTAAGTAATAGATCCTGCTGCGTTTGTTGTAAAACGCCGAGTTGCTCTTGGGTTAAATTCCATTTAATTTCTGGATTTCGTTTCAAGGTACCTAAACCGCTACAAGGGGCATCGATTAAAACACGGTCTGCCCATTGATTGAGTTGATCCATGCTGCTTGATGGGGGTAGGGCACGGCTTTGAACGATTTTAACCTTGGCGCGTTTTGTTCGTTTTTCTAGCTCTCTTAGTTTATTGGCCTCAATATCAAAAGCTTTGATTTCTCCCTTATTACGCATAAGTGCCGCTAAATGTAGGGTTTTGCCTCCCGCCCCAGCACATAAATCAATGACTTTCATCTCTGGTTCAATCTGACAGAAAGGTGCGATGGTTTGAGAGTTTGCATCTTGGATTTCAAAATTCCCTTGCTTAAAAAGCGGATTTTTATTGAGTTTTCTCCCTTTGGGTAAAAAGAGCGCGTCGGGGTAGTGCTCTTTTGTGATAGTTTCTACTTGATGATTTTCTTTGAGGGCTTGCGCTATTTTTTTTGGCGAAGCCAAAAGACGATTAACCCTAAGTGAAATACCCGCTTGCTGATTACTTGCCACGGTTTCTTTTATCCATAGATCCCCTAATTTATTCTTTCCTAACGCAAAAAGCCAGTCGGGATAAGACTGTGCAATCGCTTCTGAAGGGAATTCAATAGCGAGGAGTTCTTCCTTAGTTTTAAAGGGGGGACATTCCATTTCTTTCCAGTCTGGAATCGTATAGTCGTTTAAAAGACACCAAGTTTTGATCCACGACCAAGGGGAGAATTCATTTTCTTCCAGTGCTGCAATAAAATTATACTTTCTTTTCCAGCGGATAATTTCAAAACAGGCGTTGTACAATAGGTTGCGGTCTCTCGCGCCCCATTTTGGGTGGTCTTCAACACAGCGATCTAAAACACGGGATGCGCGTTTTTTTTCTTCAAGAATATCAAACAGCGCATTTGCAATGGCTTCTGCTTGATTAGGGAATATTTTTTTCATTTTTTAAAGGCGCTGTAGATTAACCAGCGAAGTGTATGCACCATTTTGAGCCATTAAACTTTTGTGACTGCCATGTTCAATGATCTTACCCTTGTCCATAACGATGATTTTATCGGCTTTCTGTATGGTCGATAAACGGTGTGCGATGACCAGAGAGGTGCGGTCTTGCATTAGTTTTTCTAAAGCTTCTTGGACCAGTTTTTCTGAAGCAGAATCCAGCGCAGAAGTAGCTTCGTCTAAAACTAAAATGGCAGGGTTTTTTAAGATGGCTCTTGCAATGGATAAACGCTGCTTTTGCCCGCCAGATAATTTCCCACCACGATCCCCAATATTGGTTTGATACCCTTTAGGAAGAGAGCTGATAAAATCATGTGCATTGGCGATTTTTGCCGCTTGAATCATTTCTTCTTCAGTCGCGTCTGGTTTTCCTAAACAGAGGTTGTTCGCTACAGTGTCGTTGAATAGAATCGCTTCTTGGGTGACAATCCCTACGAGTTGTCGAAGGTTTTCTTTGCTTAGGTTTTTGATGTCAACCCCATCGATGTTAATTTGCCCTTGATCAACGTCGTAAAAGCGGTTTAATAAGTTGGCCAAAGTGGTTTTACCACTCCCAGATTCACCTACTAAGGCGACCATTTCTCCTTTCTTAATCGATAAGTTAAAGTCTTTTAAAAGCTCAGCGTCATCATAAGAAAACTCGATGTTTTCAAAGCTAATCCCTTTTTTAAAGGTAGCTATCTTTTGAGGCGAAGTAGCTTCTTTGATGCTGTTTTCTGTTTCTAAGAGTTCTAAAACCCTTTCTGCGGCAGCATCCCCCTTTTTAATGGTATAGGACGCTTTGCTAATTGCTTTAGCCGGAGTAAGAATGTTATAGGCCAAAAGCATAAAAGATAAAAAGGTCGTTCCTGAAAGGGTTTGATCAATCAAAACCATTTTCCCGCCATACCACAGTAATCCCCCTATCACTCCGATACCTAAAAACTCACTCATGGGAGAGGCGAGGTTTTTACGGTTAATCAATGCGGTATTAAATTTAAAAAAGCGCTGGGTTGATGCGGCAAATTTGTTGTAAAAGCTCTCTTCAGCAAAAAAAGCTTTTACAATAGGAAGGCCGCCTATGGTTTCTTCTACGATTGAAAGAAAGTTCCCTTGTTCTTGTTGCACCTTATCTGAATTTTGTTTGAGTGATTTTCCAATTCTAGAAATGATCAAACCAGAGATGGGAATAAATAAGAGAACAAAGAAACTAAGGTTTGTATTAATGGAAAACATCATTGCTAGGGTAAACACAATGGTAAGGGGTTCGCGAATTAAAACCTCGAGGATGGAGAGAAATGAATGTTGTATTTCTAGCACGTCTGCAGTGATTCTTGCGATGGTGTCTCCTTTTTTCTTTTCGCTGTAAAAGGCAACGGGGAGTTCAATTATTTTTCTAAAAATGTCATTGCGCAAATGCTGTAAAATCCCATTGCGCAAAAAAGTAATAAAGAAGAGCGCTAAATAATTAAAGAGATTTTTCAGAAAAAACAAGACTAAGATCAACCCGATCGAAAGCATCAAAGCATGTAAAGGATTCTCTTCCACAGCTTGAGAAACGGTATAGTTCATGCTGTCGGTTACATAGCTTTTTAAAGAGCTAAGTCCGTTGTAGGTGGGTTGCTGCTCTACTTTTGGGGTTTGCCCAAAAAGCACATTGAGCATGGGGATCATCGCGACAAAAGAGATGGCGCTAAAAAGCGCATAGAAAATATTAAAGAAAATATTGAGTCCTATATAAAGTTTAAATGGACTAGCATAACGAAATATTTTCTGGAAATAGGTCATAAGCTTATAATGGCACTCATTAATTCTTCGCAAGTCTTGTTTAAGGTTGCTTGCATATTAGGGTAGTATTCAGTGTTTTTTAGTGTTCCATTAACACTGATATAGAATTTGATTTTGGGTTCTGTTCCACTGGGCCGAACAGCTACTGTACTCCCATCACTTAAATGGAATTTAAGGACATTTGCCTTTGGGAAATCGAGCTTAGAAGCGCTTCCATCGGCGTGTTTTGTATGACCTAATTGAAAGTCATCCAGCTTGACGACTGCCTTATTCGCGATAGTTTTGGGACTATCTTGACGCATTTTACGCATCAATTGAGCAATTTCTTCTGCGCCTTGTTTCCCCTTTTTTGTGATTGACTGAAGGCTTTCTTGATAACAACCAAAACGTTGATAGGTGTCTAGAAGGTAGGCGTAAATAGAACTGCCTTTTCCTTTTAAATGGGATTGTAAATCACACGCGAGCAAGGCCGCGCTAATCGCATCTTTATCCCTTACTTTATCTCCCACTAGGAAACCATAACTTTCTTCTCCACCACATAAAAAGTTTTTATTAGGGGTGTCTTGAATCATTTTCCCAATCCACTTAAAGCCCGTTAAGCCTAATTTACACTCCAATCCAAAGGCTTGAGCCATTTTTTCCATCAAGGGAGTAGAAACGACTGTTGAAGCAATAAAGCTATTCTCCATTGAAGTTTGTTGCTCTAGTACAAAACGTGTCAGCACTACCATGAGTTGATTCCCGTTGAGCAATGTCCATTTACCGTTGAGGTCTTTTACCCCAATTCCTATTCTATCTGCATCTGGATCTGTTCCCAGAATAATATCTGCATCGATAGATTCGGCTTGTTTAAGCGCAAGGGTAAAAGCTTCTGGTTCTTCTGGATTAGGAGAAACAACTGTGGGAAAATCCCCGTTCGGATCTTTTTGTTCTTCAATGATATGTACCTTTCTGTAACCAGCTTGTTCTAAAGCAGGAGGGAGACTAACAATAGAAGTGCCGTGCAAGGGTGTGAAAATAACTGCTGTTTCTTTTCGCTCTGCAGCTGTAAGATAGCTATCGTTAACAATAGTAGTGGTATAGGCTTGGTCGATTTCTTTGTCGATCAATTGAATCAATTCTTCTTTTTGCTCCCATTTGATGTCGGTATAATTGACTGCTTGGATCAATTCCATTATGGCAGTGTCTTCAGGAGGAACAATTTGGCCACCATATTTATTGTAAACTTTGTAACCGTTGTATTCTGGTGGATTGTGAGAGGCGGTTAAAACAATGCCTGCATCTGCTTTTAGATAGCGTACCGCAAAAGATAATAGCGGAGTAGGACGAAGGCTACTAAAGACAAAAGCCTGGATATTGTTAGCAGAAAAAACCTGCGCGACTGCTTTGGCAAAAGTTTCACTGTTATGACGACAGTCATAGGCGATTACAACCTTTGGGGTAGTATCTTCTTTTTTACTGTTGAGGTAATCGGCTAAACCTTGACTCGCTTTTCCTAAGGTGTATTGGTTAATTCTATTTGTACCTGCACCCATGATGCCGCGCATTCCTCCAGTACCAAATTCGATTTCTTTGTAAAAGGCGTCTTCTAAGGCAGCGGGATTTTGTTTTAAAGTCTCAACTTCTGCGATGGTTGCCTGGTCAAAAGGTGCTTTTGTCCATTGACTGATGCTTTGCTCAATTGTCATGTTTCTCTTCTGTGTGTTCAACAATGGTATAACGTTTGGTATTTGCTTGTTGGCCGACTAGGATTTCTCCTAAAAATCCAGCAACAAAAAATTGACTCCCTAAAATCATAGTTGTCAATGCGATATAAAATGCTGGGCGCTCTGCGATTAAGCGACCGTCAGTATTAAAATACAATTTATCGATCCCTAAATAGCCTGCAAAAACAAATCCGATTAAGAACATAATGGTTCCCCACAGTCCAAAGAAATGCATGGGACGTTTCCCAAATTTATGCAAGAAACTCAAAGTGATTAAATCTAGAAATCCGTTGATAAAACGGCTTAAACCAAATTTTGTCTCCCCGTATTTTCTCGCTTGGTGTTGAACGACCTGTTCTTTAATTGCTGTAAAACCTTCATGCGCAGCGATTACAGGAATGTAGCGATGCATTTCCCCATAGACTTCAATGTTCTTGACGACTTCTTTTCGATAGGCTTTTAAGCCGCAATTAAAGTCGTGGAGATAAATTCCTGAACTTCTTCTAGCGGCCCAATTAAAAAGTTTTGAAGGGATGTTTTTAAAAAGAATCGAGTCATATCGCTTCTTTTTCCATCCAGAGAGAATGTCTAGATTTTCCTCTTTTAGGCGATGGTACATGGCTGGGAGCTCGTCTGGAGAATCTTGTAGATCTGCATCCATGGTAAAAACTACCTCTCCTTTTGCGGCAGCAAAACCAGCATGCAAGGCTTGTGACTTCCCAAAGTTTCGCGAAAAGCGAATGCCTTTTGTAGCAGTACTTGTTTGGCAAAGCGTACTAATTACTTGCCAAGAATCATCTGTACTCCCATCATCAATAAAAAGGATCTCATAGGATAGGTTTTCAGTATTGAATACTTTCTCTATCCAGCGATGGAGTTCGGGCAGGGATTCTGCCTCGTTTAATAAAGGAATGATGATTGTTAAGTCCATAGTCGCAATGCGCTTACAAACTTACAAAATTACCCCCTATTCTGGGCGATTGCGTTTAAGGATTAATCCGCTAATTAGTGAGACGATAAAGCCAAAAAAGAGACTGAATATCAGAATTATTGTACTGATCACTCCAAAAGAAGAAAATTTCTGTTGCATTTCTTTCGCAGAATCAATTTGTTCTTGAGACATTTCTGGGTTTTGATCGAGCATTTTATTTTGACTTATCTCAATGGTTTTCTCAATGGTGTCTGGATCTAAAAATGTAATTAATACATAAGTGTAAACAATCGCAATCAATGCGCTAATAACTGAAATCCCCAATCCTAGCTTTAATGCCTCGCTAAGGGTTAAGAAACCATCATTTGTATTTTTATAGCTGTATATTCCTAGAACAATCACTGTAATAGTAATGGCCCAGTTGATCCAATTCACCGCTGATTCTTGCGTATAATGCATATCTAAAAAGAAGAGCATTAGGGCAAAAACGACTGAAATTCCTCCCAATAAGAGACCGTATTGAAGGATGTGTGACTTTAATGTAGATGAGTTGTTTTCCATAATAAGTAAAAATTCGAGTTTTTAATTGGTTTCAATTTTATAAATTTAGAAAATTCCTTTACATTTGCACACGTTTTTAAAACAATATAGATATGAAAGCAGATATTCATCCAGATAATTACAGACTAGTAGCATTCAAAGACATGTCAAATGAAGATGTGTTCCTAACGAAGTCAACCGTTAATGCAAAAGAGACCATCGAAATCGAAGGTAGTGAGTATCCTTTAGTGAAGTTAGAGATTTCTCGCACTTCACACCCTTTCTATACTGGGAAATCGAAATTGGTCGATACCGCAGGTAGAATTGACAAATTCAAGAACAAATACGCCAAGTTCAAAAAATAAATTGAACTTAACCATAATTGAAAAAACTGTCCTTTTAGGGCAGTTTTTTTTTGTCCTTGTTTTGCTTCGAGAATTTATGCCTAATTTTAGGGATAGATATTTATGTAATTGATTATCCATGAACATTCTTCTTTTTGATGGTCCAGAACGCGACCAGTTATTGCCTTTTACTTTTATTCGTCCAGTCGCACAATTGCGTATAGGGATTGATCGATTGCAAGATAAGTGGGAAGCCTTTTTAGGAGCAAAATGTGGCTGCTATACCCAAGACTATTTGCAACCAAAGTTTCCCATAGAAACGGCTAAAGAAAATCTCTTTATCAATCCCGCTTATATTCCCACGCAAGCGCTAGCAGATAAAGTGAAAACCTTGACTTTGAACGATGCTTTAACAGTTGATGGAAATATTCTAGCCTGTTTGACAGAAAGTCCACTTCCGCCAGAAGTGAATAGTTCAATCAATTGTATCGAAGTTGAATCTTCCTTGATACATATCAAATCAGCCACCGATTTATTCTTAAACAATGCAGCGGTTTTATCATTAGACTTTGAGCGCCTTACCAAAGGAAGAAAAAGTGCTCCCATCTCTTCTACAAATCAATTGATTGCTCCAGAAAATATTTTCTTAGAAGAAGGAGCGAAAGTAGAATGCGCCATCTTAAATGCCACTGAAGGTCCTATCTATATTGGGAAAAATGCTGAGGTGATGGAAGGGAGTATGCTGCGAGGCAGTATCGCATTATGCGAGCAGGCCGTGGTAAAAATGGGCGCTAAAATTTACAGCGGAACGACCTTAGGCCCTTATGCAAAAGCCGGTGGTGAGCTCAATAATGTTCTTATCCTTGGCTATTCAAACAAAGGGCACGATGGCTTTTTAGGGAACGCTGTTATCGGAGAATGGTGTAATATTGGCGCCGCATCAGATGCCTCTAACCTAAAAAATAACTACGGTAAACTGCGGGTTTGGAACTACCAAACAGAAAATTTTGCGAAAACAGATCTTCAGTTTTGTGGACTACTCATGGGAGACTATTCTCGTTGTAGCATTCACTCGACTTTTAATACCGCTACAGTGGTTGGGGTGTGTGCAAATTTATTTGGCACAGGCTTTCCACGTACTTTCTTGCCCAGTTTTAGTTATGGAGGAGCACAAGGATTAAAAACCTATGCTTTTGAAAAAGCCATGGAAAGTAATGCAGCCATGATGCAACGCAGGAAGATTGCTTTAACGCAAATTGACCGTGATATCTTAGAAAATATTTATGGCCTTACGGCCAAATGGCGCAAAGATTAAGGAGCAGTTTTATAGACCCTTTTTAGATAAAGTAAGTTTAAAGGATTCATTTTAAAACCATGAACATTTTTTTGAACAAATCGAACCGCTTGATCATAATACAAGGGTACAACAGGATAGTACTGCATAATCATCTCATCCATCTCTCTGTACAAGGCAATACGTTCATTTAAAGAAGATTGCAATAAAGCTTTTTCATAAAGCGCATCAAACTCTGTTTGTTTAAAATGAGTGTAATTAGGCCCGCCTGGAGAAAAATTCGCTGAATAAAATAAAGAGAGATAATTCTCAGCATCGGGATAGTCAGCGATCCAACTAGCTCTAAAGGCTTCAAGTTTTCCAGACGATTTGGCTTGCCTTAAAGTAGCAGTCGGCATTAAATCAATCACGATTTTAAGCCCTTTTTTTTGCAACTCTCGCTGCAGGTATTCGCAAATATCCAAGTAGTTAATGTCTGTCGCTAATCGAATTGTGGGGGTGGTTTTGTTCTCTTCGATGAACTTTTTCACTAATGCCCTTGCTTGTTGGGGTTGATATTGATTAAACGTTTGAGTTGTTTTTCCAGCCAGCCCCTTTGGGATAAATCCTCCTAAAGCTGGAAACCCAATAGTGTTGCGCAAATAGCGAATCATCTTTTCACGGTCAAACCCTATGTTGATGGCCTTCCTAATATCTTTAGATTGAAGCGCAGGATTGTTGCTATCTAAGTACAAACCGATGTATTCTGTATTGAGATAGGGCCCTTTTTGTAAATTGACTTTGTCTTGATAAGCAGGTTGTAACGCTCCTTTTGGGGTTAAAAGTTCATCTTTATAAGAAGGGTCAAGAGAGTTGAGGAAATCAAATTTCCCTTGAGAAAAGAGCATGAATTCACTTTGAATATCAGGTAAAAAACTTATCGCAATCGCTTCTAAATAGGGGAGTGGTTTCCCTTGGTCATCTTGTTCAAAGTAATGATTGTTTTTCCTTAAAACGAGTTTGATGTCTTCTTCCCAAGCTTTGAATTTAAATGGCCCTGTCCCTATGGGGTTTTTTCTAAATGCGTGTTGGGGGTCTTCGACTACTTCTTTTGGAACAACCGCGCAATAGCGCATACTCAACAAACTTAAAAATGCAGGAAAGGTTTGCTTGAGTTTGATTTGAAAAGTGTGTCGATCGATGGCTTGATAGCTTTCAACCTGTTGCAATACCCAGCCTCCTGGAGAGCCTACAGCAGGATCAGTTAAGCGATCAAAGCTGAACACAAAATCCTGAGCGGTGACTGCCCTCGTTTTTTTTGGACCAAATTGAACACTCTCATGAAAAAACACATCTTTCTTTAAGTAAAAAGTATAGGTGGTTCCTAAGGAATCTATTTCCCAGTGCGCAGCAATTTCTGGCACTACATTTAAATCATTATCTAGTTGAACCAATCCATTAAACAATTGTTGAATGGGCCAAATGTTTTGTGGATTACGCGCAAAAGCAGGGTCTAATGAAGTGATGTTTCTAAACTCATTATACCTAAAAACAGCACTAGAATCTACTGACTTGTCCTCCCCACAACTTATCACAAGCGATAGAAAGAGTGTACCTAGAAAAAGGGAAATAGAAAAGGGAAAAAGATTGCGTTTCAAAATTGTATCTTTGTCTCAAAATTAAGCTATTTACATCAGTCTTGAGCCTTGTCACTCCACAAAATACCGCAGTAGCTACCGATAAAATTCGGGTAGCCTTTCACACCCTGGGGTGTAAGTTGAATTTTTCTGAAACAGCAGAAATTGCTAAAGATTTTTCCGCTTTGCATTACGATCGGGTTTCCTTTGACGAAGCAGCAGATGTCTATGTCATCAACACTTGTTCTGTAACAGAAAATGCAGACAAGCGTTTTAAGGCTTTAGTGGCGAAAGTACTTCGCCAAAATGAGGAAGCTTTCGTCGCTGCGATTGGCTGTTATGCGCAATTGCAACCTGAAGCGCTCGCAGAGGTGAACGGTGTAGACTTGGTTTTAGGGGCGTCAGAAAAATTTAATTTGACACAGTACCTTGGTGATCTGACAAAAAGAGATACTTCAGAAATTCATTCTTGTGAAATCGCTGATGTCAATACCTACCAAAGTAGTTTTTCAACTGGAGATAGAACCCGTGCCTTTTTAAAAGTACAGGATGGCTGTGACTATAAATGTTCCTACTGTACCATTCCATTAGCCAGAGGGATTTCTCGAAGCGATACCGTTGACAATGTTGTCGAAAGAGCCAAAGAAATTGCCGCTCAAGACATCAAAGAAATTGTATTAACTGGGGTGAATATTGGGGATTTTGGAAAGGGAGAGTTTGGATTAAAAAAGCACGACGACACTTTTTTAGATTTGGTTCAAGCACTTGATAACGTTGATGGTATTGAGCGAATTCGTATTTCATCGATAGAACCTAATTTATTAAAAAACGAAATCATTGACTTTGTAGGGTCGAGTAATCGTTTTGTCCCTCACTTTCATGTGCCTTTGCAAAGTGGAAGTGATGTTGTTTTAAAAAAAATGAGAAGGCGCTATTTATCCAAACTGTATGTTGATCGCGTCGCTCAGATTAAAGCAGTTATGCCACACGCCTGTATCGGGGTAGATGTTATTGTAGGTTTCCCGGGGGAAACCGAGGAGGAATTCCTCACTACTTATCGCTTTTTAAGCGAATTAGATATCGCCTACTTACATGTGTTTACTTATTCTGAACGACCCAATACTGAAGCGGTCGATTTTGAAGGAGAAGTTCCTCAAGCAATTAGAAATAAGCGATCTAAAATGTTAAGAGGTTTATCGGCGAAGAAGCGCCATGCGTTTTATCAATCACAATTAGGGACAACCCAACAAGTGCTCTGGGAAGGAGAGAACAAAAAAGGTTATATCCATGGTTTTACCACTAACTATGTTAAAGTAAGAGCAATATGGAATCCCTCGCTTGTCAATACGCTAGCAAAGGTAACACTTGAAAAAATAGATGAAGAAGGCTTTGTAAGACTTAAAGCTTAATCCCTACAGGAAGAAGGTCTTTATAACGCTTGTTTTTTCTTAAAAAACCAGCGATGTCTGGGCTAGTCGGAACAACTTTTAAGTTGCGATCTGCTACATGATCAAGAACTAATTTAATGAAAGCATCTTTAAACTCGCTGCTAGCGATGTTTTCAGGAACAATTAACTTCGTTAAAAAAATCTTTCTTTCCTGTTCAGCATATTCAATACGAGCCATGGTGTCGTCCACCATTACTTCAAATTGTCTTAAAAAGTCGTTGTTTTCGAGTACAAGTTCGCCCATGGATAAGTATTTAGATGATAATTTTTGGTAGTTGACTAGATCAACATATTTTTATTAAATTGTTGCCGATTTTGTAAAAATCAGCTCACAAATATACGAAAATTTCACTTAGTCCTTAACATTTAATTAACCTTATACGTGTCCTTACCCAATAAAATCCCACTTTATCTTATGCCAGGCATGGCAGCAAGCCCTAGGATTTTTGAATACATACAACTTCCTGAGCAATATGAATTGATTAAACTCTCATGGATACCTCCTTATGAGAAGGAAGCTTTATCGGATTATGCCTTGAGAATGTGTGAAAGAATCGAGCACAAAAATCCTGTTTTATTGGGGGTTTCATTTGGGGGAATATTGGTGCAGGAAATGGCAAAACATCTTGATGTTCAAAAGCTTATTGTTGTTTCTAGTGTTAAGTCCAATGCAGAATTGACGATTTCTATGAAATTAGCTAAAACAACAGGAGCCCATAAACTATTGCCCACTCAGTGGATCAAGAGTTTAGAGAGTTTAGCCTTATATGTTTTTGGGCCCTCTATACGGCCAAAGGTGGAAGCGTATCAAAAATATCTTTCAGAAAGAGATCCCGCTTATCTCGACTGGTCTATCGATCAAATCGTTCATTGGTCTCAAAGTCATCCAGACCCTGAGGTGATTCATATTCACGGGGACAAAGACGTTGTTTTCCCCATTAAAAACATTGATACTAGTCATCGTTTTTATACCATTAACAATGCTACACACGCCATGATCCTTACGCATCATGCGTGGTTCAATAAAAATTTACCTAATATTATAGAAAATTAATTTGCCCTATGCGCCACATCAGCTTTAAGGATTCCTTTTTTACAGTGCTGCTTATTGTAATCGCTTCTCTGGCTTACAACAAGCGATCTACTTCTGCTTTTATAGATTATAACGAACCGGGTTCATATAAGGTTCAAGCCTTAAGTATTCCCACTGAAATTGAATTTGCCGGTGAGACCATACAGTTGAAAGAAGCAGATTTAATAGAGCGAATGGACAAAGAACTTTTGGTGAACACCTACTGGCAGTCCAATACCATCTTAATGCTCAAAAGAGCCCATAAGTACTTTCCGCAAATTGAAAAAATTCTTGCCGAAGAGGGAGTGCCAGAGGATTTTAAATACCTGGCTTTGATTGAAAGTGGTTTAGAGAATGTGACATCTTCTGCGGGAGCAAAGGGGTTTTGGCAAATTATGCGCACCACCGGTCGTGAGTATGGTTTAGAAGTGAATGCTAATGTGGATGAACGATACAATATCGATTTGTCCACGAGAGTGGCCTGCAAATATTTGATAAAGGCCAAAGAAAAGTTTGGTTCTTGGACATTAGCGGCAGCTTCTTATAACAGGGGGATGTCTGGGATAAAAAGACTCCTAGAAAAGCAGCAATCCGAAACTTATTACGATTTATTG
>JBDNAJ010000082.1:0-9436 GCA_039768455.1 Candidatus Arcticimaribacter sp. | reverse complement strand
ATCTGGGTTTTTATCTCAGAAATTTACCCTAATCATTTACGAAGTGCCGGACAGTCCTTTGGGACATCAACTCACTGGGTATTAGCTGCCATTATTCCTTCTTTAGTTCCTGTACTATTTGCCAGCATAGGGGCTGGTGTTGTCTTTGCAGTTTTTGCCTTTATGATGTTGTTACAACTCTTATTTGTATATTTTTGGATGCCTGAGACAAAGGGGGTATCCCTCGAGTCTTTAGCGCAACAATTGATCAAAGAACAATGAAAATAATTTTCTCTTTAGCGTAGTTGCCTTGATAAACTACTAGATTTCAATAAAATAAACCATTGGACATGTCAAAAAAAGTCATTTGTTTTGGAGAAGTACTTTGGGATGTTTTCCCAGGAGGAGAAAAAATAGGCGGAGCCCCGCTTAATGTAGCCTTACGGCTAAAATCCTTAGGAGTTGCTACCACTATTGTGAGTAAAGTTGGCAAGGATCAATTAGGCAAACGCTTAATCGATTTTATTCATCAGCAAGGCATAGGTACAGAATATATTCAACAAGACGCTCAGTTTGAAACGGGAAAAGTCAATGTGACCCTAGACCAAAGTGGCGCTGCGTCTTATGAGATCGCTTACCCAGCAGCTTGGGATAAAATTGACCTTGTGCCTACCCTTGAAGAAGAGGTTGCGCAAGCAGATTTATTCCTTTTCGGAAGTTTAGTCACACGAGATGTCGCTTCAAAAAAAAGCCTTTTGGCCTTGCTTAAAAAGGCCTCCTTTAAAGTCTTTGATGTTAATTTAAGAGCGCCACATTATTCTCAAACCCTAATCGAGGACTTAATGCAAAAAGCCGATTTGATCAAATTCAATGACGAAGAATTAGCTGAAATTTCAAAAGCCATGGGCTGTCAAGAGAAGTCGCTCGAAAAGCAACTAAGATTTATTTCGGCAAAAACAAACACCCCCAAAGTATGTGTTACTAAAGGGGGAGACGGCGCTCTACTTCTATTAAATGATCAACTGTATGATCAAAAAGGTTTTCCCATAAAAGTTGTGGATACCGTTGGAGCTGGAGACTCTTTTCTAGCAACACTTTTAGAAGGTATATTGACTAATAAAGCTCCTGAAATTGCTTTAGAAAAAGCCTGTGCTATGGGTGCCATGGTAGCATCAAGTACAGGAGCTAATCCAAAAATTACTCCAGAAGAACTCCATCACTTTATCAAAGCTTCGAAATAAGATTTGCTATCTTCGTAAAAAAAAAGTGTACGATTTTCTTCCTTCAGACCACACAGCTTTAAGTACAGATAAAAGCTTACAACAGTTTCTCACCAAAGACGGTGCACTTTATATGGTGCTCAATCGACCAGAAGTGTACAATGCTTTTAATGGTGAATTGATTGAAAATATACTTGAGGCACTTGAGGAAGCTGCTGAAAATGATTCGGTTCGCTTACTGATCCTTACAGGAAGCGGTAAGAACTTTTGTGCCGGCGGGGATATTAACTATATGCGCTCTTTAGGCACAAATAGTTTTGAAGAAAATAAAGAAGATGCCTTACAAATGGCTTACCTAATGCAAGCTTTAAATGAGTTCCCAAAACCAACCATCGCCCGTGTTAATGGTGCTGCTTATGGTGGCGGAGTGGGACTTTTGTGCTGCTGCGACATGGCCTTTGGGATAGAAAACACTAAGGTTTGCTTGAGCGAAGTAAAAATTGGGATGGTTCCAGCGACTATCGGTCCTCATATATTAAAGGCAATTGGCACTCGCAATGCGCACCGTTTGATGCTCACTGCAGAGGTCATGCAAGGGCAAGATGCTGTTGACCATCAATTACTTACCGGTTTATTTAAGGAGGAAGAATTTGACCTACAGATTCAATCCATCGCTAAAAAAATAAGTCAAAATGCCCCAGAGGCATTAAATATCACCAAAGCATTACTCCTAAACTTAGCCTATCAACCTATTAATGAAGGGGTTGTAGAATATACCGCAGATGTGATTGCGAATGTTCGCGCTTCTGAAGAAGGAAAAGAAGGTTTAGCCGCTTTTCTTGAAAAAAGAAAACCGAAATTTTAATTCTTATAATCAAAAAAGCCCCTGTCAATTGACAAGGGCTTTTTTTGTACCTCGGGTGGGAATCGAACCCACACTCTCGAAAGAACTGGATTTTGAATCCAGCGCGTCTACCAGTTCCGCCACCGAGGCTTAGGCGGGACAAAATTAAACAAATAATTTTCTTCACCTAAATTTCTATAAAATTAAGTCCCACAAGGAAAATAAATTTTTACATTTGCAATCCCTAATTAGTAGAATATAAAAGGTTTAGGAAAAAATGACTGAAGCGAAGATTTTCAGCTGTACTCAAAGTAAAGATTTGGCTCATAAAATAGCTGAAAAATTTGGCATCCCTATGGGGAATGTTACTTTCTCACATTACAGTGATGGGGAGTTTCAACCTTCTTTTGAGGAATCAGTTAGAGGATCACGTGTTTTCATCATTGGCTCTACTCATCCTAGTTCTGATAATTTAATGGAAATGCTCTTGATGTTAGATGCTGCCAAACGCGCTTCCGCAAGACATATTACTGCTGTCCTTCCTTATTTTGGATGGGCGAGACAGGATCGCAAGGATAAACCAAGGGTGCCGATTGGGGCTAAAATGATTGCAAAATTATTAGAGACTGCAGGCGCTACTAGAATCATCACCATGGATTTACATGCTGATCAAATTCAAGGTTTCTTTGAAAAACCAGTAGATCACTTATTTGCTTCAACCATATTTGTACCTTACTTACAAAGCTTAAATTTAGATAACTTAACGATTGCCTCACCAGATATGGGGGGTTCTAAACGCGCTTATGCTTATTCTAAATTCTTAAAAAGTGATGTGGTTATTTGTTACAAACAAAGACAGAAGGCCAATGTAATTTCACACATGGAATTAATCGGCGATGTTCAAGGTAAGAATGTGGTACTAGTCGATGATATGGTCGATACAGCGGGTACTTTAACAAAAGCCGCAGAGCTAATGCTTGAAAGAGGAGCAAAATCAGTTCGTGCAGTTTGTACGCATGGTATCCTCTCTGGTAATGCGCATGAAAGAGTAGAAAATTCTTCACTAGAAGAGCTTATCATCACAGATAGTATTCCTACAAAAAAGGATAGCCCTAAAATAAAAATATTGAGTTGTGCAGAACTTTTTGGTTCTACCATGAAAAGTGTTCACCTCAATAAATCAATTCACGAAAATTTTATCAATTAAATCAATATGAAATCTATTACAATTAACGGATCTAAAAGAGAAAGCGTAGGCAAGAAGTCAACAAAAGCCTTACGTAATGCTGAGATGGTTCCCTGTGTACTGTATGGCGAAAATGAGCCGATACACTTCGCAGCGAAAGAACTTGATTTCAGCAAATTAGTGTACACACCTAACGCACACACGGTGGTAATTAAAACCGAAGATGGCGAATTCAACGCTGTTTTACAGGACATTCAATTCCACCCGGTTAGCGACAAAATTCTTCATGTGGACTTTTATCAGCTAAATGAAGGAAAAGAAATTTCAATGAATATTCCTGTAGTCGTTGAAGGAGCTGCACCTGGTGTTTTAAACTCTGGGGGAACACTCATCTTAAACAAACGCAAATTACGTGTACGTGCTTTACCTAGTAACCTTCCTGATTTTATCGTTGCAGATATTTCTGGTTTAGAACTAGGAAACAAATTATACACTTCTCAATTAGCTGCAGAAGAGTTTAGCTTCTTACATCCAGATAACACGGTTGTATGTCAAGTGAAAACTTCTCGTGCCTCTATCAAAAGTGACGCTGAAAGTATTGAAGAAGGAGCAGAAGAAGCAACAGAAGAAGCGGCAGAATAAACATTCTTTCGTTTATAAGTATAAAGCAGCTAGGGGCAATTTCCTAGCTGCTTTTTTTATTTTTACAAAAGATGTCTTTTTGGAAATGGCTTAGCGGACAAAAATCAAATCCACTGGAAGTGAAAAAATATTTAATTGTAGGACTGGGTAATATTGGAGCGACTTATCACAATACAAGGCACAATATTGGTTTTGACGCACTAGATGCTCTAGCCGAAGAAAAAGAATTAACCTTTGAAGAGTTGCGTTATGGCGCACTTACAAAAACAAAGTTTAAAGGCAGAACACTGCTTTTACTCAAGCCTTCTACTTTTATGAATAATAGTGGAAAAGCTGTAAGATACTGGGCCCTTAAAGAAAATATTCCTTTGGAAAACATCTTAATTATTACAGATGATTTAAATCTTCCTTTTGGCACCCTTCGATTAAAAACAAAAGGGAGTGACGGGGGACATAACGGTTTAAAAGACACTCAAGCGCAACTCAATACCACTAACTATTCTCGTCTTCGTTTTGGAATTCATTCTGACGAAAAAGGCTATGATACAGTAGATTTTGTTTTAGGAAAATGGAGCGCTGAAGAGCAAACAGCATTGAAAGAACGCTATGAAATGATTGCCAAAATGATTTTTTCTTTTGCCACTCAAGGTGCCCAAAACACCATGAATCAGTTTAACGGAAAATAAACTTATGGTGCGGTTTCAAATCGATTAATAATGGATTTGGTACTGTTCCCTATTTGGTCATAACTGATAATTTGCCAAAAATAAACTTGCCCCGCATTAAGATCTGCACTAAATGAAGTTGTCATAACATCTGTGGCGATCTCACTTAAAGCGTCTACCGCATCACCGATCAACAAAGTATAATGAGATAGATCGTTATCTATATCTTCTCCTTGCCAAGAAAAGTCATATCGACCATTTGTTAAAGTCACAATCTCATCAATCTGTGGGGATAGCAATCTAGCTGGAAAAGGCAAATAATTGCCTTGTTGTTGTGCTTCTAGATAAAAACTAAAGTTGCTACTTGAAGTCTCTACCTTACTTAGTTCTGAAGTAGTAATTACTTTCCATTGATAGGGCGTCCCTCTCGTAAGGGTTAATCTTAAGCCCGTATTTTCTGTTATTGAAGTGAGTTCTTCATTGGTGGTTAAGTTTTTTACAACCAACTTATATTCATCTGTATTTAAAGCTTGCTGCCAAGAAAAATCGACACTTGCAGTAGACGAGCTTTGACTTACATAGAGACAACTCGTATTGTCTTCTGGCAAGATTAAAACCGTTTGTTCTGGATCTGGAATGGGATCTTTACAGCCCATAAAAGTCAATGATACTAGCACTAATAAAAGGACTTGGTTAGTTTTCATTGCTTGATAAATTTTAAGGTTTCCACTTTTTCTCCTGTAACTAACTTTACGATATAATTACCCGCAGGATAATCCTCTACTTCTAAACCAATTGATCGATTTAATTCATCTAATTGAGCTGTTTCAACATAAAGTTGATTCCCTTGAATATCATATATAAACAATTGCACTTGAGCACTATTTCCGCCAATTAGAACGGTTAAATTATCTTGAACCGGATTGGGATATAAAGTTGAAGGGTTGTCGAGATAAATCATCTCTTTGTGGCTCCCCTGACAACTTAAATTTGTTCTAACCTCAATAATATTTAAGCCTTTTTGTAAGGGTAGTCCTTTTTGACTACTTCCAGAAGTTTCAAATACGATATCATTAAGGCTAATAATGTATTGATCACTACCGGCTAAATTTAGGGTTACCTTTTCTTTAGCAGTATTGACTTTTGTACTTATGCTTAAGGGAAGAGGTTCGGCTATTGTTGTTGCAAAACATTGCTCAAAATCGGGGACTTGCGCGCTTCTAATACACAACAAATAATCCCCGCTTTGAAGATCGTTTATCTGTAAGCTCTGGCCGTTCATTAAGTAACTTCGGTTAAAACCATTTGTTCCCACTAAGGTCAACACATATGGAAACTGAGCGACTGCATTGACCATAATTGAACCATTATTCTGTGTGATACAGGTTTCATCGGTTTTAAAAATTGAAAAATTACGCTGTGCGTCAATATCACATAAGTCACCTTCTCCATCTTGATCGGTGTCGATTTGATTTTGATTTGTGACATAGGGGCAATTGTCAGTGCTATTAGGATATAAGTCATTGTCATCATTAGGCTGTAATTGCCCACTCAAACACAAGATTAACTCTACAGCTTCAATTATTCCCGTGTCTTGGGTCGCATCATCTACTACTTTAAATCGCCAGTTTCCTTGTGATAAAGAATTATATAAAGAGGCTAAATCCCCTTGTGGTATATAAGTCCCCGAATAAGGAGAACTCCCTGATTGTATCGGTGTAGTGGCTTCTGCATCAAAAATGGTGTTGTTATAGTTATTACCACCCCCTCCTTGATTTTGACTTAAAATAATTTCTCTCCCATCTGGATGAATCAAACTTAATGTTAGATCTTGATTATAGGTGTGAGATATGTTCACTTTAACGTCAATGTCTATAATGGGCAAGTTGTCTGCAACTTGAATGATAACTTCAGTCGTTCCAGGAGAGGAACTCGTAGCATCTTGAATATTCCGTGGTACTTGATAAGAAGTAAAAGTCCCACAACTTGTTCGATTCGTCTCAAACTGAAAAGTAGGACTAAAATCACTTTGGCCACATTCGTTCAAAGTACTTACGCGCCAATAATAAGTAGTCTCCCCTATGAGCTGAGTGGTAGTGTAAAAGTTAGTGTTGACAAAAACATTCTCAACAAAAGAAGAAAAGTCTGATGCTGTACTGACTTGCAATTGATATTGACTGGCTTCTTGATTTGCTAACCAGGTGAATAGCAAGTTTGTCGATTGATCTACAGCATTATTTATAGGGGATTGCAATGCTGGAATTGGTATCGTTTCTGCATTAAATTTTACCCTAAAAACTTGATTAATCACTGTCGCACCTCTTGTTCCATCTAATGTAAACGAATAGGTTCCTGTGGAGACGCCATCTGTATTGAGGACTAAGGTTCCGCTTGAGCCATTAGTCGTTAATGCTGGTGGATCGAACGATGCGGTTACACCAGTGGGCAAACCATTAACACTTAAGTTGACCGAACCAGCGGCACTAACATACTCCTGTAAACTAAAATTAAAGGTAACAGAAGATATTCCACACACCACCTTTTCTGAGACGGTAAATGGCAGTGCAAAAGGCCGTTCTTGAACCCTAAAGTCAGCACTGTTCACCGCAAAATAAATGTTATTATCTGCTTGAATTTTTATACGTGCTTGTGAGGTTGAAATATTTCCTGGAACCACGATAAATTCATCTCCATCATTTGCAACATTTCCTGCTAAAAGCACAGGAAAAGTCCTACCCCCATCAAGGGATAAATAAATAGAAACTGTAGCGGTATTTATTGGAGCTTGATCTGTATTTGCGACATCCCATACAATTTGTTCATTTGCACCAGAAAGCCATTCAAGGGAAGCATCGTTTTGAGATCTAACGACAAACGGACCTGCATCCCCCTCAACACGAATATTCATTTCATCCTGTGAAGAAAAACCTACCCCATTAGGATTAGCTTGATCTCTATCGCGCACTGTAATCCCCCATCTCAAATTTCTTTCTACTAGAGAAACTGTTTCCCAGGTAGAGCCTATTGTAGGGTTTTCTTGTGTTAAATTCCCTGCTAACACACTACTCATTCTAGGGATGGTTCTTGAAGGCAATGAATCTGGTAACAATGACCTATTCATACTTCCAGAAAGCAAATTAGGGCCAAACTCTTGTGAAGTCACCCTTCCAGAATCGAGTTGTTCCCAGCAATAAGACAAGTGATCTGTATCTGTCGCTATTGCAGTGAGTGTATACGCAGTTCCTTTGGGGATATTATAATCCAATCCCGCACTTAATACTGGGATTTGATTTGTTGTAGTTGTCTCAGATTGACAGCTATAATCAATTAAATAGTCATTGATGTTTTGAATATTGTGATAATGAAAATAGGGATCGCTGTGACGTTGCATATTCTGCCCACTTACAATTCCAGCATAAGACATAATGGTCGACCCACTCCCTGGCTCGCTATTAACCCCAAAAGATTCTGTACTGTAGGCAAAAGTGTGCAAGGCCCCAAATTGATGCCCCACTTCATGAATGACATAATCAATGTCAAAATAATCTGTCAAAAAATCTCCCCCACTACCATTTGTCGCAGTAAATGGATGCGAAGAAAAAGCGCTCCCTTTTTGACCATTTCTACAAACATTTCCCACACTTCCTGCATCTCCACTCGCATCACCTCGATGAAATAAATGCCCTATATCATAACTTTCTTCCCCAACTTCACTGGTTAAAGTTGCTTGTATTTCACTATTAAAATCTCCGCTAAATGGATCTGTGGTGGTATCAGTGTACAATAAAGATGCGTCGGTAACTAAGGTTAATCTTATGCCTAAGTCCACTTCAAAAACTTCGTTCATCCGGTTAACAGTATTCGCGACTGCAGCTAATGCATCCTCTTGATTGGTTCCATTTGTATCATCGTCGTCTCCCCAAAATTCTGTATACTCTCCTGATCCTGCCACCGCAAAACGATAGGTTTTCAGCACCCCTACTGCTGCCTTGTTACTGCTCTTAGCTGTCGCTGTTTTTTCTTGTTTAAATGCATGATCCCCCGCTGTAGTCGTACAAAAGGGGGTGTCATAATCTTTGTATAACGCATCGCTTCTTTGGTAATAAATATGATCTCCGTTCCCTTCTTTTTTAGGTTGCATAAAAACCATTCCTGTGGGAGTACGCATGGTTCCACTAACCCCTTGTGGGCTTATTGTCACTCGAATACTAACGCCATTTCGCGTTGTGCTCCTTCCTTTGTATGCCTTAATATTAGGATATTTTTGCGCTAGCGCGGAAGAAAATAAGGGCACCGCTGTTAAGTTAAATGCTTCTAAACGATTCTCTTCGTTAGGGAAATATAAAACTAAAGGCGTTTCTTTTGATGTTTGCGAGCTTACTTCTCTTTCAAGCGCAGTTTGCAGTAAATTAAAATCCAGAGCAACAGACTGCACTAATTTTTTTTGCTGAAAAGCAGAAGTCGTCTGTGGGGAAGATAAAAGCCAATAGTCTTGACCAAACAAAGGAAATGTTAAACTTAATACTAAAAGAAAAAGAAGTTTTTTCAAACTTTGAAAATTGAATTAATGTTTCAAGAAATTAACGGACTGATTGCTTTAAATACGCTAATTTTACTTAAAATTTAAAGATAGTCTTTTTTTGTGAAGGTCATTTCTACCATTGAAAATTATCAAGCAACTGAAGGGTGTTCATTGACCATAGGAACATTTGACGGGGTGCATATTGGGCATAGAGAAATCATTGATCGATTAGTGAAAAGCGCCCGAGAAAAAAATCATCTCGCAGTAGTGCTTACCTTTTTTCCGCATCCACGCATGGTGTTGCAAAAGGACACCTCAATTCGTTTGATTGATACATTAAAAGAAAAAGAAAGATTATTAGCTTCTTTAGGGGTAGAT
>JBDNAJ010000081.1:0-11258 GCA_039768455.1 Candidatus Arcticimaribacter sp. | reverse complement strand
TGATTAATAACGACAATACAGTAAAAGAAATGTCACTTCCTATTTTTATTGGATGATTAAAGAAGTCAATTATTTTATTCATTCAACTGTTATTCAAGTGGACTTAAACCAAAGATAGGAGAAAAAAATGGCTGTAAAAACAAAACCCACCCTTATCGAAACAAGGATGGGAAAAAATTGCTATGAAAAAGAAAAATTGCACTTAGAGTGCATGTCAAAGATACATTATTTTTTCAATCTACAAAGGATTAGGCAAACATGTCCTTTACTTTTTCAAAAAATGACTTGTCAGATTTCTCTGGTTTAGGGATAAAGTTTTCATCTTCTACCATACGCTGGAAGAATTGCTTTTGCTCTTTATTTAAGGTTTTGGGGGTCCAAACATTTATATGCACCAATAAGTCCCCTGTCCCATAGCCATTTAAGTCTGGTAGACCTTTCCCGCGCAAACGCAAGGTTTTACCTGCTTGAATTCCTGGCTCTAATTTGATGCGTACTTTTCCATTTAAAAGATCGACTTCTTTAGCTACCCCTAAGGCTGCTTCAGAAAAAGAAATATATAGGTCGTGGTGTAAATGATTTCCTTCTCTAATAAAATTATCATGGGTGATTTCTTCGATTAGAACAATTAAATCTCCAGAGATACCATTCCCGGGGGAAGCATTTCCTTTTCCACTTACTTTTAATTGCATGCCTTCTTCAACTCCAGCAGGAATCTTGATGCTCACTGTTTCTTCTTCGGCAATCATCCCTTGTGCATCACTCCCTTTTGGGCGGTGTTCAATGCTTTGACCACTCCCTTGACAAGTAGGACAAGTTACTGCGGTTTGCATTCTTCCTAAGATGGTGTTGGTAACACGCACGGTTTGTCCGCTCCCTCCACATTGACTACAATTAGAATAACGCACATCTTTTGCCTGTACTTTGCGGCGAACTTTCACTTTCTTTTCTACGCCATTAAGGATTTCATCTAGAGTTAGTTTTACCCTGATTCGCAGGTTGCTTCCTTTGGCTCTTCTTTGGCCGCCACGGCCTCCAAAACCACCAAAACCGCCAAAACCACCGCCAAAAATGTCGCCAAACTGACTAAAGATATCATCCATATTCATCCCGCCACCGCCAAAACCTTGACCGCCTTCGAAAGCAGCATGACCGTATTGATCATAACTTGCCTTTTTGTCTGCATCACCTAAAATCTCATAAGCTTCTGCTGCCTTTTTAAAGTTAGCTTCTGCCTGAGCGTCACCGGGGTTTTTGTCTGGGTGGAATTGTATGGCTTTTTTGCGGTAAGCCTTTTTAATTTCGGCCGCAGTAGCTCCCTTACTTACTCCTAATATGTCGTAAAAATCTTCTTTCATTATATTGTCTTATTGTCCCACCACTACCTTAGGGTAACGAATTATTTTCTCCCCAAGCTGATAGCCTTGTTCTGTTACGTCAATGATTTTACCAGACTGATCTTCTCCTGCTGGGATTTGGGTAATGGCTTCGTGCTTTTCTGCATCAAAAGCGTCTCCTGCATTCACCTCAATAGCGATTAAACCTTTGCTTTTAAGGGTTTCGTTCAATTTATTACTAATCAATCGAAACCCTTCAAAATCTGCACTATTCTCTTGCTTTTCTGCTTCTGTCAAAGCGCGATTAAAATCATCGACAACGGGAAGCATACTTGAAATTACTTCTTGGCCGGCCGTTTTAAACAACTCTATACGCTCTTTTGAAGTACGCTTTTTATAGTTTTCAAATTCTGCAAATAGGCGTAAAAATTTATCTTTTTCTGCTGCAAGGGCTTCATTTGCTTCTGCTAGAGTTTTATCAGCTTTAGAAGCAGCCGATTTCTTTGCTGTTGGTTTAGCTTTCTTTTTAGTGCTTTTAGCGTCTTTATCTTCTGTTTTTTTTGCAGTGCTCATGCTTACTTTTTTCTTTGCGAGAGCAAAAGTACTGCCATTTTAATAAACTTGTCAAAATGTCAGAGAAAATGTTCCCTACAATAAAGATTTAATCGCTGTTAATAATTCTGGGTGCTTGAATTGATATCCTTTCTGCAAGACTTTTGCAGCACTAACATTCTGACTATTAAAGACTAATATGCTCATTTCTCCCATCACAAGACGAATAGGAAATTGCGGTAAAGAAGGCATAAAATAGGGACGTCGCATGGCTTTGGCCAAAGTTTTTGTAAATGCTTTTTGCGAAACGGCTTGAGGACTTACCGCGTTGTATATCCCTTCCCATTGTTGGGCAGCAGCACTGAGTGAAATAGTTACTAGATCATCCACATGAATCCAAGATTGAGTTTGTTGACCATTGCCAAAAGCGGCACCTAACCCAAACCAAGTGGGGATTTTAAGGGGGCCTAACACTCCGCCTGTAGCGGTCAAAACAAGTCCGATTCTAAGTTTGCATAATTTTAATCCCAAAGAGGCAAAACCGTCTTCTGCCTTTTCCCAGGCAATAACGACTTCCTCTAAAAAGGAATTGGGTTGTGGGGTATAATCTTCGGTGTAAACCGCAGAAAAAGAAGAAGGGTAAATCCCAATAGCAGAGGCAGCAACGACTTGTTTTAATTGATGCTTTCCGTTGAGTTGCTGTATTGCGTTAACAAGAAGATTTGTTCCCTCTACCCTACTGTCTAGGATTTCTTTTTTATTTTTCTTTGTCCAGCGTTGAGAAATACTCGCCCCAGCGAGGTGAATCAATACATCAACCCCCTCAAAACATTTGTGATCAATTTCGTTTTGCTTTGGATTCCAATAAAAACCCTTAGCATTTGGAATTGCTTCTAATTGATTTTTTCGGGTGGTTAGATAATGTATTTGGTGGCCTTGTGCGGTTGCCTGTTCAAGGAGAACAGACCCAACCAGACCTGTGGCCCCAGTCACTAAGATTTTCATGCTTTTTTTTGTAAAAGTACTACAAAAGTGGGCGATACGCTTGAATCATTTCACGTTTCCCTGGAGGACCTGGAACTAAAGCAACTTCGAGGCCTAAGTTTTGCAATGCCCTGCGCACACTTCCTTTTGCAGCATAGGTAACAAACACACCTCCAGGACTTAGTTTATCAACCAAGGGTTTAAAACACTGATCCTCCCAAATCTCTGGTTGCGATCTAGCTCCAAAAGCGTCGTAATACAATACATCAATGGGTTGTTCGGGGAGGTAATCTTCTAATAAAATCTCGATCTTTTTAAGGCTAAAATGAGCAGTGACCGCATGCGAAGTTTCCCAGGGTGCTTCGATAATTTGGTCGAATAAAACTTTGGCGTTAGCCTCTAAATAATCATTGTAATTGACTTCTTTTAATTCTAACGGGGTCAATGGATAGGCTTCAATGGTGTGATAATTTAGCTGCAGTTGAAGTTGTTTTGCCTTTTGAGCGGTTAAAAGTGCATTTAATCCAGTGCCAAAGCCCATTTCAAATACATGGCATTTTTTTGCATTGGGATGTTGCGCCTTCCAGTAATCTAAGCCCATCTTGAGGTAAACATGCTCTGCTTCTTGGACAGCGCCGTGTTTTGAGTGATAATACTCGTCGAATTTCTCCATGTAAAGCGTTGGACTGCCATCGGCAGTTTGAAATTGTTTTTTCTTTATATTTTTCATCCTAAAAACGAAAATAAGACAGTTTTTTTCAGTTGGATTTAAAATGCCAAAAAAAAGCCTTTTTAGAATCAAAAAACCCAACTTAAAATAAGGAATATTTAGATTAATCATTAATTTAGTTGCTTTAAACCTACCTAATGAGAGTTGAACGCGCAGAAAAATCGAAAATCCACGACATAAATTTTGAAAGCCTTTCCTTTGGAGAAGTATTTACAGATCATATGTATGTCTGTGATTATGTCGATGGAGAGTGGATTGATCCTAGAGTAATCCCTTACCAACCTTTACAAATGGATCCTTCTGCAAGTGTACTACATTATGGTCAAGCGGTTTTTGAGGGCATGAAAGCCTATAAAGACGAGCAAGGCACTGCCTGGTTATTTCGCCCAGAAGACAACCATGCCCGTATCAATAAATCATCTGTTAGATTAGCGATTCCAGAATTCCCAAAAGAATACTTTATGGATGGGCTCAACGAATTGCTTACAATTGATAAAGATTGGATCAGATCTGGAGAAGGAAATTCACTTTATGTGCGTCCTTTTGTATTTGCAAACCAAGCAGCGGTATCTGCCTCTGCTTCTAATCGATATCAATTTATCATCATTTGCTCTCCGGTAAAGTCATACTATTCTGGAGAAGTCAATGTTTTGGTTTCAGAGAATTATTCTAGAGCTGCGAGTGGCGGAGTTGGATTTGCAAAAGCAGCAGGAAATTATGCGGCTTCATTCTACCCTACTCAGTTAGCTTTAAAAGAAGGGTATCAGCAAATTATCTGGACAGATGCCAGTACGCATCAATACCTAGAAGAGTGCGGAACGATGAACGTATTCTTTAGGGTAAACGACACCTTGATCACTGCACCCACGACAGATACCATCTTAGACGGGATCACCCGTAAAAGCGTGATTCAAATTGCTCAAGATGCAGGAATTAATGTAGAAGTTCGTCATGTGACTGTAACCGAGATTATCGAGGCACACAAGAACGGAAGCCTGAAGGAAGTCTTTGGAGCTGGAACTGCTGTCGTTATTAGTCCAATCAACAGTATTGGGTATAAAGGAGAGAACTACCTTATCGAAAAGCAAGACCATTCTTTTGCCACAATGATTAAAGAAAAGATCGTGAATATACAATACAACTTAAGCGAAGACCCTTATGGCTGGCGCAAAGAAGTTGTAGCCGTTACTGTTTAAGGATTTTTTCAATGTTAGGTTTAAAGTAATAAGGTCCTTTCATTACCTTTCCATCTTCGCGATAAATAGGTTCTCCATCTGCTCCCAGTTTACTCATATTAGAACGTTGAATTTCATCAAATACTTCTTCAATTTTGTGCTGCATCCCATGGGTGAGTATCGTACCGCATAAAATGTAAAGCATATCACCTAGAGCGTCTGCGACTTCTACCATGTCCTTGTTTTTTGCTGCCTCGAGGTATTCTAGGTTTTCTTCTTCCATTAAACGGAAACGAAGTTCTATGATATTATCAGGAAGATCAACTGTAGGTTGGTTTGCACATGCTATTTTGAATGCATTGTGAAAGGCTTCAACGGCCTTGAGTTCTTTTTGAATCATAAATATGAGATTAGTATAAACTAGATTGACTAATTTAGACAAAAAAATAAGAATGTTTTCATCTGGTCAACTCGTTTTTGCCCTGTGCTTTGTGTTAGCTTTTACGACCATCATTATATTAATGTATAGAAAGGATGCCAAAGGGCACAAAATCCACTATTCTGGGGCCTATAAAATCTTAATCGGTTTTATTCTAGCCATCATTGCATTATTCTTGATTAAAGTTTTTGTTCATTAATAGACTAAGTCGATGCTCAATTTTATTAAAACGATCCTAGGTTTTATTTTTTTTAGCTTTGTTTTTGGGCTGATTATTATAAAAAATGGGCCAAAAGATCATACCCTAATCATTGAGCAAGATCTCTCAAACCCTGCAATTAGTTATATCGAATATCTTCAATCCGCTAAAGCGAAAGAAGAATGGATAGCCGAAGCCTTTCCTCAAGGAGAATTAGCTGAAGCAAAAATAGAGATCGAAGAAATCACTTCCTTTAATCGAAGCGAGCACGAATTTGGATTTTCGATCCCAACGAATAAAAATTTTACACTTGAAGAACGCTGGATTTTTTCGCCAAAACAACCAAAAGTAAGATTAGAGTATCATTATACTAACGACTTTAGAGGGCAAATATTCCATCTTCGTCGACCCTATTTTAAAGACAGTCTTAGATCTGTTGCTATAAAGCGTTTTTCTAAAGCAGAACAAAAGATCACGAATTTATATCAACAACATCGTTATATATATAAAGGTGAAACAACTTTACCCCTGACCTATTATTTAGCGCTTGAAGGAAATAGTTCTTGGAATAAAGTAGCACAAGAAACAGCCACTGCATTTGAAACAATACAAGATTTTGCAAAAAACAGCAATATCCCTATTCAAAAAGAATCATTTCTTGTTTATCCTTCATTAGGTGATTCTATTGTTCGCTGGAGAGCAGCTATAACAGTAGACCGATATTACAGAACAAATAGTGCGGTGATCAAGTGCAGAAGATTTAAAGGCAGTAAGACCCTACAATTAGAACATCAAGGTCCTAACAATTTCTTGAAAGAAAGCTGGGATTTGCTTCGGGATAGTTTAAAGGGTAAAATACAGTCTTATCCACTCATTCAAGAGATCAATACAGCAAATGATTCAATATCAAACCCGCTTAACTGGTCAACGCAATTATATATACCCATACAATAATGAACCTTAAAGCACTATTACTCGTATTTATTGGAGGCGGTTTAGGAAGCAGTTTACGTTATCTTATAGCACTGCTAATGCGGTCCTATTCTAGCCAATTTCCCTTTGGAACATTAATAGCAAATACTATAGGTTGTTTTCTTATTGGACTATTTGTAAGCTACCTTAACCGTATAGGTGTATTAAAAGAAAGCCTAAGCCTTTTTCTTGTGGTTGGGTTTTGCGGGGGATTAACGACCTTTTCGAGCTTCAGCCTCGATTTATTCAACTTAGTTAAGGGAGCCTCTTCATTTTTACCCCTCCTCTATTTTGTGGGTAATATTGCGCTGGGCATATTATTTCTATTAATTGGCCTATGGATAAATCGTTAATTGCGATTTTCACAAGTCAGGCCGTTTTATTTTGACAATCTCATTATTTCACATTTAATTTTACATACCCCCTAAAAAATAGGGGGTATGTTTTATTTATATCATAATTATATGATTTACCCCCTAAAAAAACAATAGATGTGTCGATTGTATTGATAATTTAGCTACATAATTATTACAAACAATATCATTATGAAAAAAATCGAAGCAATCATCCGCAAGTCAAAATTTGCTGATGTAAGAGACGCTCTACATGCTGTAGAGGTTAACTTTTTTAGCTACTGGGATGTAACTGGTATCGGAAATGAAAAACAAGGTCACGTATATCGCGGGATAAGCTACAGCACTTCAGACATTCAACGTCGTTTTATCTCTATCGTAGTGAACGATGATTTTGTCGAAAGAACAATTAAAGCAATCACAGATGCTGGTGCTACAGATAAAGTAGGAGATGGTAAAATCTTTATCCTCCCAGTCGAAGAAGCCGTTCGAGTTCGCACAGGTGAACGTGGTGGATCAACCTTAAACTAACAATTACAACACTTATATATATTTATTATGGAATCTACAGCACTTTTTACTGCTAACAATGTATGGATGATGGTCTGTACTGCCTTAGTCTTTTTTATGCACTTAGGCTTTTCTTTCTTAGAAATTGGACTTACACGTCAAAAAAACACCATCAACATCTTATTTAAAAACTTTTTTGTCATTACCGCTGGTCTTTTATTATACGCTATCGGTGGATTTAACTTAATGTACCCTGGATTTGAAGAAGGAGCCGCTGGTTTCCTCAAATTTGCTGGCTTTGGTATCGCTGCCCCAGAAGGTGGGATGACTACTGCTTATGCTGACGGAGGATACACTTGGTGGACAGACTTCTTATTCCAAGGTATGTTTGCTGCTACTGCCGCTACTATTGTTTCTGGAGCAGTTGCAGAACGTATTAAATTAACCTCTTTCATGCTTTTCTCAATCCTTTATGTTGGATTAGTATATCCTATTGTAGGAGCATGGAAATGGGGAGGTGGATTCCTTGACGGAATGGGCTTCTATGATTTCGCAGGTTCAACACTTGTTCACTCTGTAGGTGGATGGGCAGCCTTAGTTGCGATCTTCTTATTAGGTGCACGTATTGGTCGCTTTGACAAAGACGGAAAGCCTTTAGCTATTCCTGGACACAATTTACCACTAGCCGCAGCAGGAGTTTTAATCCTATGGTTAGGTTGGTTTGGATTTAACGGTGGTTCTGTATTATCTGCAGACCCAGAATTAACTTCTCTAACGCTTGTTACTACTTGTTTAGCTGCAGCTGCAGGAGGAGTTTCATCTGCAATCTTTTCTAACATTCTTTATAAAAACTTTGACTTAACCATGTTTATGAATGGTGTATTGGGAGGTCTTGTAGGTATCACCGCTGGTGCAGACCAAATGTCTCCTATGGACGCTGTATTAATTGGTGCGATTGCTGGTGTTATCATTGTATTAGGTGTTGCACTTGTTGACAAACTTCGCTTAGACGATCCAGTTGGTGCAGTTGCTGTTCACTTAATCTGTGGAATCTGGGGAACACTTGCAGTAGGTATCTTCGGAGCAATGGCAAGTTTTGATCAATTCATCATCCAATTAGCTGGTGTAGGTATCGTAGGTGCATTTAGTGTGATTTGCTCTTTCGTTATTCTAATCCCAATCAAAGCTACTATCGGTCTTCGTGTAGATAAAGAAGAAGAACTAAAAGGTCTTGACCTTGCAGAGCACGGTATGGATGCTTACGCTGACTTTAGAATGAACCAACACTAAACCACAATTATCAATTATAAAACAACTATTATGAAATTATTTAAAACAACTTTATTATCACTTTCTCTTTTTGCAAGCACATTAGTTTTTGCTCAAGAAGATGCAACAACAGAAGAAGTAGCTGTTGAAGAAACAACTGAAGAACCAACTTTTAGCATCTCTGGATCTGTTGACACTTACTACAGAAGCAGCGAGTATGCTCCTGGAACTTCTTTTGGAAACCTTCCTGGTTTCGCTTTAGGAATGGCGAATGTTGTTCTTTCTTATGAAGGAGAAAAGTCTGGTTTTGTTGCAGATTTAGTATTTGGACCTAGAGGAAACGACGCAGTATTTGGTTCTGCTTCATACATAGACGGAGATGGTGAACTTGTTACTAAAGGATCTAACTCAATTGTTAACCAGCTTTATGCTTACTATAACATTAGCGATAGCTTTACATTAACACTTGGTAACTTCAATACTTTCTTAGGATATGAAGTGATCTCTCCGGTAGCTAACTTTAACTACACTACTTCTTATATGTTCTCTTATGGGCCTTTCTCTCATACTGGGATTAAAGCTGATATCGCTATAAGCGATGACGTTTCTCTTATGTTAGGTGTATTAAACTCAACTGATATGACTGAATTCCAACCAATAGGTGATGATTATATGTTCGGTGCTCAAGTAGGCTTATTCGGACAGTACATCAACTATTTAGGTGGTGGAACTGCAGGTGTATCACAAATCGATTTCACCGGTGGAATTAACATCACAGATAGCTTCTACTTAGGTCTTAACGCTACAAGCTATAGTGATGATAACGACGTTGAATTCTCTGGTGTAGCTTTATACCCACAGTACTCTTTCTCAGATAGCTTTGCATTAGGTGCACGTTTTGAAGCTTTTTCTGAAGATGGTTTAGGTGCTATTGGTTCTATAAGTGGTGAAGGAGACAATACTTCTTTCACAATCACAGGAAGTTATACTTCTGGAAACATGATCATCAAGCCAGAATTACGTCTTGATACTGCTTCAGGACAATTCTACAGTAATGCAGACGGTTCAACTGACAACCTTTCAACCTTTATCGTAGCTGCGATCTACAGCTTCTAACCATAATAATTGTTCGGTTTTTTTTAACCCTTGGAACTCATTTTGTGAGTTCCAAGGGTTTTTCTTTTCCACTAAAATAAAAGTTAGTAGTATTGAACTTTAAATTCAACGCATGTCAAAATTCATTCTCAATATACACTGCCCAGATCAAAAAGGGATAATCGCAACGGTGACTAATTTTATTCACCTTAATGCAGGGAATATTCTCTATATCGATCAATATGTCGATCGAGAAAATAAGCTCTTTTTTATGCGTTTAGAGTGTGAGTTTATCAACGGTGACTTCCCAGAAGCACAGTTTAGAAAAACTTTTGACAAAGCAGTTGCAGAACAGTATTCGCTCACTTATGAGTTGTACAATCTTGAGGATCGCCCTAAAATGGCTTTGTTTGTCTCTAAATACGACCACTGCCTCTATGATATTCTAGCGCGCTACCAGTCGAATGAACTGGCCGTAGAGATCCCTTTTATCCTGAGTAATCACGAAGATCTAAGAGAAATTGCTGAACGTTTTGACCTTCCTTTCTATCATGTTCCCGTAACAAAAGACACCAAGGCTGAAGCAGAAGCAAAGCAATTAGAAATTCTAAAAAAACACCAGGTAGAGTGCATTGTTTTAGCCCGCTATATGCAGATAATTTCGCCAAAACTCATTCAGCATTTCCCGAATAAAATCATCAATATCCATCACTCTTTCCTTCCAGCCTTTCCCGGTGCAAAGCCATATCATTCTGCCTATGAAAGAGGCGTTAAAATCATTGGTGCAACCAGCCACTATGTAACAGAGGAATTAGACGCTGGACCAATCATTGAACAAAATATCACTCAGGTCTCTCACCTGCATTCGATTCAGGATTTTATCGCGAAAGGAAGAGATTTAGAAAGAATGGTATTGTCAAAAGCCATACAACTGCATATCAATCGCAAGGTGATGGTCTATCAAAATAAAACCGTGGTCTTTTCTTAAAGGCTTTTTAAAAAATCTAGGGTCAAGTGGTTGAACTTTTGTGGTCGCTCTACATTTACCACATGTCCACAATCTTGAATGACCTTTAACTGAGAAAGTTTGTGCTGGCTCACCACATTGCGCACGGAGGGTAAAAACATATAGTCTTGATCTCCCATTACATAAAGGGTAGGCACCTTAATTTGCTCTTGACGAAAGATTTTGAGCAGTGGAATCACCTCAGAGGTTAATTTAAACCAGCGAATAAATTCTTTTTGGTACAACTTTTTAGCCTCTCTAATAAAAAGTAGACGCGACTCTTTGTGATTGCGATTAGGCATAATGATAAAGGCCAGCATTTTATACAACCACATATAAGGCAAGATAGATTTTGTGGCGTTGCCAAAGCGCATCAATAAACGCGAGCGAAAATTGAGTTTTAAGATCGCCCCCCCCATGATCAAGCTCTTGACGCGTTCTGGAGACTTTTCTGCAATAGCACGTATTAATATGGTTCCCAAAGAGATCCCCATAAAATGAGATTTAGCGATTTTTTCATGGTCCAAGACCTCAATAATATCTGCTGCAATCGCGTCAAAAGTATAAGTACTGTTCGCTAAATCAAGCATATGATGCTTTGACTTACCATGTCCTCGAAGGTCAATCAACAAAAGGT
>JBDNAJ010000080.1:0-6590 GCA_039768455.1 Candidatus Arcticimaribacter sp. | reverse complement strand
TTATCTGTAGCACCTATTTGTTTGGGATTTATGTGGATCAATTTTCAAATTATAACCAGTTGTATGGCTCAATAGGGGCATTGTTGATTTTTATGTTATACAGTTGGATCAATTCAATCGTATTGCTTTTAGGCTTTGAACTCAATGCCACCATTAGTCGTTTAAAACAAGAAAATAAATAGCTTGTTGAATGCACTATTTCGTCGATGTCTTATTGCCATTACCATTGCCCAAAGCATTTACTTATGTGGTAGAAGAAGCCGAGTTTAATTTCCTTTCTCCGGGTTTTAGGGTAGGGGTGCCTTTTGGGAAAAATAAGCTCTACACTGGCTTAGTCTACAAGAAACATCAAGTCGCTCCACAGACTTATGAACCAAAGCCCATCGAAGTGATTCTGGATGAACATCCCATCGTTACTCTAGATCAAATCACGTTTTGGGAATGGATGAGTGATTATTATCGCTGCTCTATGGGCAGTATTTTACGCACTGCTTTACCCAGTGCTTTTTTGCTGGCGAGTGAGACCATAGTGGCAAAAGTCGCTGAGGTTGAGATCGATTGGGACAGTGTTTCAGACGATGCTTTTTTGGTTTTAGAAGGCTTAGCCAAAAGAGACTTATTGATTGAAGATATTCAAGCCATTGTTCAGCGGAAGTCTGTTTTGCCCTTGATTCAAGACTTAGTCGAAAAAGGCTATGTAGAAACGGTTCAATCCTTAAAAGAAAAGTATACCCCTAAATACCATCGCTATCTTCGTATTGCATCAAAGCATCAAGGAGATCAAGCCTTAGCGGCTGTTTTTGATCAACTTAAACGCGCGCCAAAGCAAAGCAGTTTTTTATTGGGACTACTTCAAGAACAAGAAGAATGGGTTAAATGGGCACCTTTAAAAAAACGTTTAGGGGTAGAGAGCACTTTAGTGAAAACCCTTCTAGAAAAAGAAATTATAGAGGAGCGGTTTGTACAAGAAGATCGGCCTATTTTGCGCGATGCGAAATCGATTACCCGCCCCACTTTGTCTCCTGCACAAGACCGCGCTTTATCGGCTGTTAAGCAAAGTTGGGAAGAGAAAGAAGTTGTGTTGTTAGAAGGAGTCACTTCTTCTGGAAAAACCGAAGTTTATTTCTCTTTGATTGAGGAACAATTAGCCCAGAACAAGCAGGTCTTATTTCTGCTTCCAGAAATTTCTTTGACAGCCCAGATGGTGCAGCGTTTACAAGAGCGTTTTGGAGAACAGGTCACCGTTTTCCATTCAAAGTATTCTATCCATGAAAGGGTGGAGGTTTGGAAAAACATACTGCACCATACCGACAAAGCAAGGATTGTTTTAGGAGCGCGTTCTGCGCTATTTATGCCTTTTAAAAATTTAGGTCTTATTATCGTAGACGAAGAGCACGAAACTTCTTTTAAGCAATTTGACCCTGTACCCAGATATCAAGCGAGAGATGCCGCGATAGTTTTGGCACATCAACAGGGTTGTAAGTTGTTGTTGGGCTCTGCGACCCCGTCGATTGAATCGCGTTTTAATGTGGAGCGAAACAAGTATGGCTATGTGCAATTGCTTGAGCGCTTTGGCGAAGCCCTATTACCACTGATCGAAACAGTAGATTTAAAAGAAGCGCATAAGCGCAAAAGTATGCAAGGTTTGTTTTCACCTACTCTGTTCGAGGCGATCGAACAATCTTTGGCCGAAGGCAAACAAATTATACTCTTTCAAAATAGAAGAGGCTATGCCCCTTTACTCGAATGTCACAGTTGTGGACATATTCCGCAATGCACTAATTGTGATGTCTCTTTAACCTACCATCAATACAACCAGCAGTTGCGCTGTCATTATTGCGGCTACCATATTGCAAAACCCGTCCAATGTGTGGTGTGTTCTAGTCCTAATCTCGATGTAAAAGGAACAGGAACCCAGCAAATAGAAGAGCAGGTGCAACAGTATTTTCCAACGGCTGGAGTGGAACGCATGGACTGGGATTCTACCCGAGGAAAAAGAGCCTTTGAAGGGATTATTGATCGTTTTACTTCTGGGGAAGTCAAAATACTAGTGGGAACTCAAATGGTTACCAAAGGCTTAGATTTTAAAAATGTAGGCTTGGTAGGAGTAATCAACACCGACCCTTTATTATTCTTTCCAGACTTTCGCGCTCATGAGCGGGCCTTTCAATTGTTGACGCAGGTAGCTGGAAGGGCCGGAAGGTCAAAAACCCGCGGAAGGGTATTGTTACAATCTTTTTCGCCAGAACATCCCGTTTTGCAACAAGTGATTCAAAACAACTATGAAGCGCTATATGCCCAGCAAATTAGTGAACGAAAAACCTTTGACTATCCTCCATTTTATCGATTGATTCGAATATCCTTAAAGGCGAGAGATTTTCATAAAGTGGATCAAGCTTCACAGTGGTTGGCAGATGTGTTAAATCAGTACTTGCCTAGTCCTGTACTAGGGCCAGTTGATCCAGCGGTGGCGAGGGTGCGCAATCAATTCATTAAACAATTAATGATCAAATATCCCGATAACACGCAGCGTAAACAAATCAAAGAAAATGTGTCTCGTGCATTAAAGAGTCTTGAAGCGGTAGGTCAATTTAGAGCTGTAAAGGTTAATGTCGATATAGATCCCGCTTAAACCGCTTGCATAAAAGAAATAAAGGCTTGTTTTTTAAATCGGCTTAAAGGGATTTTGACCTTATTCAAAAAGACCTCTTTTGCGTTGAAGTTTTCAATTTTTTTACTGTTGACGATAAAAGATTTGTGGGTGCGAAAGAAGAGTTCTTCTGGGAGTAGGTCTTCCATTTTTTTCATGGACATCAACACCACATATTTGCGTTTCTCGGTAACAATTTTGACATAGTCACCCATGGCTTCAACATGAGAAATATCATCGTATAAGATGCGTTCTTTCATAAAATCACAGCGCACTTCAACATAAGGCTGTGGAAGGATAGAGCGTTGTTTTTCTTTGATGTAATCTTGATTCTTTAATCGTTTTAAACAGCTGTGAAAGCGATCCTCAACTATGGGTTTAGGTAAGAAGTCAAATACGCCTAGCTCATATCCTCTAACAGCATCTTTTGTACGAGCAGAGTGGATGATAAAAAAATGTTCATTTAGTCTTTTCTCTATAAAACTAAAGCCAACTTCTTTGGTGAAATTAGGATCAATTATGATGACATCTACTGTATTTTCTTTGAGGTATTTATTGGCCTTTTTAAGGCTGTTAAAAGATTGGATATTTTCAATCTCAAAAAAACTTCTAAGACTTTTTAAAATACTCTCTTGCGAGGATAGGTTTTCATCAATGTAGAGGAAATTGAGGGACATATTTGGGTCTTTATTCAAAATTACAAAAAAAAGCGAGGAGATAAAAGAATAAAAAGCAAGTAATATTTGGTCTAAGAAGGGAATTGCTTTATTTTTGCAGCCTTAAATAAATCAATTTTTATGAATCATTACGAAACTGTTTTCATTTTGAATCCCGTTTTATCTGAAGATCAGATAAAGGAAGCAGTTAAGAAATTTGCCGCTGTCATCACTGACAAGGGAGGTAAATTTGTTAACCAAGAAGACTGGGGGCTTAAAAAACTAGCTTACCCAATCCAAAACAAGAAAAGTGGATTTTACCACTTATTTGAGTTCACCGTAGACGGTGCAGCGATCAATCCACTAGAGGTTGAATTTAGACGTGATGAGCGCGTGATGCGTTACCTCACCGTGAAACTCGACAAGCATGCAATTGCTTGGGCAGAGAAACGCGCAAAGAAATTAAAAGAAACCGCTAAAGCCTAATCGACATGTCTAAAATTGAAGAACAATCTAAAGGGAGAAAAGAAGGAGAAATCCGTTATTTAACTCCATTAAATATTGAAACCAATAACAAGAAGAAATACTGTCGTTTTAAGCGTTCAGGTATTAAGTATGTGGACTATAAAGACGCAAACTTCTTAATCGGTTTAGTAAACGAACAAGGGAAACTATTACCACGTCGTTTGACGGGTACTTCTTTGAAATACCAACGTAAAGTGTCTGTTGCTGTAAAACGCGCACGTCATTTAGCATTAATGCCTTATGTAGGCGATTTATTAAAATAATCCAATTTAGATCATGGAACTCATACTAAGAGAAGATGTACAAAACCTTGGATTTAAGGATGACATCGTTACAGTAAAAAACGGATACGGAAGAAACTTTTTAATCCCTCAAGGGAAAGCAGTATTAGCGACAAGCTCTGCTAGAAAAGTTTTAGCTGAAAACCTAAAACAACGCGCTTTTAAAGAGCAAAAATTAATTGATGACGCAAACAAGCTAGGGAAAGCTTTATTAGCTTTGGAAATTAAAATTGCTTCAAAAGTAGGCTCTGGCGATAAATTGTTTGGCTCTATTGGAGCGCAAGATGTTGCAGATACCTTTGGAAAAGCAGGACAAGAAATCGACAAGAAGTTTATTAGCTTACCAGGTCGTACCATCAAGCGTCTTGGCGCTTATGAAGCAACGGTTCGTCTACACAGAGAAGTTGTTGTCGAAGTACCATTTGAAATTATTCCTGAAAAGGCTTAATTCAAATTTGAACATAATACAACCCCACATTAGTGGGGTTTTTTTATATGGAATATGACCGTCTTAGCAAAGAACAGTTAGAAGAACTACACGAAGAATTCGCTAAGTATCTCGCTGCCTTATCGATTGATCGAAAGCAATGGGAAGAAATCAAAGCGAATGACCCGCAAACGGTAGACCTTCATTTAGATCAATTCTCTGATCTAGTCTGGGGAGATGTTTTGTCTAAAGACCTCTATCTAGAGCATCTTAGCCCAAACCACTTTTTTATTTTTGAATGTCTTGAAAAGACCATGAATTTGATCGCAGTTAAGATCACTAATGTCGAACAAGACATCACTACCCCAGAAGGATGGCAATGGTTATTGCACCATATACATGACGAATCGGTGACTTTTTATCGTTCGTCAAAAGATTATGACCACGACCGCAAAGAAGAGTTGTATGGTATGATCATAAAAGGGGCCCAAATTAGTAGCGACAAGCGATTTAAAAGTATCCTTGAATTTCTTGCATAAGCCCTTCAAAAATTTGAATATTTGTATTCACTACTTTAGCTTATAACTATGAAACCCTCTTTACCTAAAGGAACCCGTGATTTTTCTTCAAAAGAAGTTGCTCAACGCAACTACCTTAAAAACGTTTTGCAGCAAGCATTTGAAGCAGCAGGATTTCAACCCATTGAAACGCCCTCTTTTGAAAAATCGCAAACTTTATTAGGCAAGTACGGGGAAGAAGGTGATCGCTTGATCTTTAAAATCTTGTCTAACGGAGAGAAATTAAAGAAAGCAGATTTAAAGGCATTAGAAGAAAATCGCTTAGGCGCCTTTTCAAGTTCTTTATCAGAGAAAGCATTGCGCTATGATTTAACGGTGCCTTTTGCCCGTTTTGTGGTACAGCACCAAAACGATTTAGTCTTTCCATTTAAACGCTATCAAATACAACCCGTATGGCGCGCAGACCGTCCGCAACACGGGAGATTTCAAGAGTTTTATCAATGTGATGCAGATGTGGTGGGGAGTACTTCTTTATGGCAAGAAATTGAGCTGTGTCAATTGTATGATACCGCCTTTACAAAACTGGGCCTTCAAGGGGCAACTCTTAAAATGAATAATAGAAAGGTGCTCGCTGGGATTGCAGAAATCATTGGGGCTGCAGATCAATTAATCGATTTTACAATCGCTTTAGATAAACTAGACAAGATTGGTTTTGATGGGGTGGTAAAAGAATTGACCGAAAAAGGCTTTTCTGCAACAGCGATTGAAAAAATCCAACCCTTGATGGAATTAAGCGGAACGGCTTTTGAACGTTTAGCGCAATTAGCTGCATTTTTATCCAACTCACAAATTGGCTTAGCAGGGGTGGAAGAACTTCGTTTTGTCGCCAATCAGTTGGATAAAATTGGGTTAAAAGGAATCGAACTTGCGATTGATGTAACCCTTGCCCGTGGCTTGAATTATTACACCGGCTGTATTTTTGAGGTGGCTGCGCCAAAGGGGGTAAAGATGGGCTCAATCGGTGGGGGAGGACGTTATGACGATCTTACGGCTGGTTTTGGAATGAAAAACATGAGTGGAGTAGGGATTTCTTTTGGTTTTGACCGTATTTATTTGGTCTTAGAAGAGCTAGGATTATTCCCCGCTTCTGTGCAAAATCAAACTCAGGTCTTGTTCTTGAATTTTGGCGAAGCCTCTGCATTAAAAGCGAATCAATTGATTGCAGCTTTAAGAGACAGTGGTATACGTACAGAATACTATCCAGATGCAGTAAAAATGAAGAAGCAACTTTCTTATGCGAACCAAAAGCAGATCCCATGGGTGGTCTTGCTAGGAGAAGAAGAATTGAGTCGCGAAGAAGTCGTGCTTAAAAACATGGAAAGTGGCGAACAAGAAGTTCAACCACTTTCAACTTTATCAAAAAAAATATTGGAGAGGCTCGCTTAGTGTGCGCCTAGCGCCCCTAAGTAACGCTCTGCGTCAAGTGCAGCCATACAGCCTGTTCCTGCTGCAGTAACGGCCTGTCTGTATTCT
>JBDNAJ010000079.1:0-20358 GCA_039768455.1 Candidatus Arcticimaribacter sp. | reverse complement strand
GTAACCATAGAACCCGATCTCAAAAAAGCCTTAAGCTGGTGCGATGCGGCAAATATGCTGCGCGTACAAAACGAACGCATGGACAAGAGTTACTTCCCATCAATTCGCGAGTACACTCAGTTATACGGCCTTACTTTACCCTTGTTAAAAAGCCTGCGGAAGGAGATTACTATTCTCCATCCAGGACCGATGAATAGAGGTGTAGAAATAAGTTCTGACGTGGCCGATTCTGACCATGCTATCATTTTAGACCAAGTCGAAAACGGTGTTGCCATTCGCATGGCTGTGATCTATCTTCTCGCCGCAAAACTCATCAAGCCACAATAATAATGGACGTTTTTGATCAACCCATACAAACCCTTGTTTTAAGTTCGCCGTTGGCGGAAGATTTGGTCGCTGACTCACAGCAAGATTATATTTTTGATGCTTCCAAAATTGCCATTGATGCCGCTTTTGTTTCGGCTTATGTCGCTTTTTTAGGCACCATTGATAGCGAAGCGCATTCTAGGGTTTTGGTGGCGCAAAACGATACCCTCTCTCTTTTTCCAGAAACGCTAGTGGTTGTCCCCACTTTGGGCGAAGCCGAAGATCTGATTGAAATGGAACGTATAGAACGAGATTTAGGCTTTTAAGATGAAATTAACCATACTGGGCTGTAATGCCGCTACCCCCCGAAAGAACGCTCAGACCACCGCTCAATTGTTAGAAATCAAAGGTCAAATGGTCTTGATCGATTGTGGTGAAGGAACGCAGTTACAACTGCGCAAGCTAGGGGTCAAATTTGCCCGTATACAGCATATCTTTATTTCCCATTTGCATGGAGATCATTTTTATGGTTTGATCGGCTTGATTTCCACCTTCCGCTTGCTGGGACGCTCGGCAGATTTAAATGTCTATGGCCCTAAAGGGATTAAAGAAATCATCACCCTTCAGCTTAAATTAGCGAAGTCTTGGACCGATTACATGCTCTACTTTCACGAGTTAGATGGTGCCGAATCAGAAATGGTGTTAGACCACGAAAAGTTTACGGTAGAAACCCTCCCGTTAGACCATCGCGTTTATACAAACGGCTATCTTTTTAAAGAAAAAATAGGGCCTCGAAAAATTGATCAAGCAGCGGTAGAAACCCACGGGGTTAGTATCGCTGATATGGAAAACCTCAAACAGGGAAAAGACATCTCTCTTGATGACGGAACTGTGATCGAGAATCATCGCCTGACCATAGATCCAGATGCGCCCAAGTCTTATGCCTTTTGCAGTGATACGGCTTATAAACCCGATTTGGCGAAGCTCATTAAAGGTGTCACTTGCCTTTATCACGAAGCGACTTTTCTCGACACCCACCAAGATCTAGCTGTAAAAACCAAGCACAGTACCGCCGAAGAAGCCGCGCAAATCGCTGCAGCTGCCCAAGTAGGCCAATTGATCTTAGGCCATTTTTCTTCCCGCTATCCCGATTTAATGGAGTTTGTCATCCAAGCCCAACAATATTTCCAGAACGTTGAGCTCGCAGAGGATGGGAAGGGGTTTGTGCTATAATCCCGTTTTTGTCATTATTATCACCCCCGTTGCCCAGTCTAGTTGAGAAGTGACAAAGTCTTTTTTATGATGTAGAAAATGGATTAGATCATTTACTTTTTTTTGATGCCCTTTGGGCCAATTGTCTTGGGGCAATAGGTCATCGATGATATAAAACCCTGCTGTTTTGAGTAAGCCTAAGGTTTGATCTAAATGACTGAATTTTCCTGGCCAAGCATCGGCAAAAATAAGATCAAAGGGAGCCCCCTTGTAATTAGTAAGCCATTGAGCAGCATCGGTGCAGTGAAATGCTACACGGGAATCTTTTTGGAAGGTTTTTTGTGCGATGGACAATACTTTCGGGTCATTATCAAGACTTATAAGTTGACTCTTGGGGTCCATTCCATCTGCTAACCAACAGGTGGCTAAACCTGTCCCTGTACCAATTTCAAGAAATCTTCCCCCAGGCTTTGAAGCGACTAAGGTTTTAAGAAGACTTCCCACCAGTGGAGTTGACCCCATCGCAAAGGCGATGTTTTTTGAGGCTTCAAAGATATTGGGATATTCCCCTGGAGGGCTTGAGAAGTAGCTTGTTTTCATAGGATATGATAAAATTTTGGGTTTGTTATCGCGCAAGTTAATCTGTTGCTATTCCCTAAAGCTCTGCTGTTTCTAGTTGATTACTATGGACATAAATGCGAGAGATTTTACCGGGAATGCGCAAGACTGCCATACCTTTCCAGTTGATTTCTTCGAGCAGATAGGCATTGAGATCTTTTGAAAGCACAACGATGCAATACTCTTTTACTAGTTGGTTGTAAAAATCTTCGTTATTGGTTATCATGGATTGATTTAATTTCTCCCAGCATTCAATAGAGGCGGCGATGGGGGTCCCCTTTTTAATGGTCACCAGTTTAGCAAGAGAAATAAAAGGGACCAGTAAAAGCAACAGGAAATAGCTTTTCATAAGTAGGTGAATTAATGATTTGGTTGTTCTAAAGTAAACATTTTATACTTAAGCCTCTTTTTTTTCAGCTAGAGGTATTTCCTTAAAGATAAAATTTCACTTTTTTTAGGCTTTGTGCTACCTTGCAGTAATGAGTAAAGAAAAAGATATTGGACACTTACGCAAGTCCTATGAAAAGGGTGCATTAGACGATGCCTTAAAAAGCGTTTCGCCCATCACCTTATTTGAACAGTGGTTTGCAGCGGCAGAAGCCCACCCTGCTATTGAAGAAGCGAATGCCATGTCTCTAGTGACTTTAGGCAAAGATGATTTTCCTAAAGCGAGAGTGGTATTGTTAAAGCAGTTTAGTGCAGAGGGATTTGTGTTGTATACCAACTATGAGAGCGAAAAGGGGAAGGCGATATTGGCTCACCCACAGGTGGGGATCAGTTTTTTTTGGCCTGCCTTAGAACGTCAAGTCATTATTAAAGGAAGGGCAGAAAAGGTCGCCGCAGAAGTTTCTGACGCCTATTTTTCTTCTCGACCATTAGGGAGTCAGTTAGGAGCCATTGCTTCAAATCAAAGTGAAGTGATCGCCTCGCGAGAGGTATTAGAAGCGCGTTTAGCTGCCCTAGAAAAAGAATATCAAGACAGTCCACCAAAGCGCCCAGCGCATTGGGGTGGAATCTTAGTGCGTCCGCAGCAGATAGAATTTTGGCAAGGTCGCCCTAATCGTTTGCACGACCGTTTGCGTTATGATTTAACCAGCGAGTCTTCTTGGACCGCAGAACGTCTCTCGCCCTAATGAAAGAATTGTTGTTTTTACGGCATGCAAAGTCCTCTTGGGAATGGTCAGTAGACGACCGTGATCGCCCTTTACAACCTAAAGGGATCAAGGCGATTACTGCCGTTGCGCAATATTGGAAAAAGGATTTTCAGGTATTTGAAACCATTATCAGTAGCCCTGCAAATCGCGCCTTACACACTGCGACGATTCTCGCACATGAAATTGGATTTCCTTTTTCCCAAGTTTCGATTAAAGAGGCTTTGTACAGCTTTAATAGCGAAGATATTTTACGCCAAGTCAAACAACTTGATGATCGCTTTTCAAAAGTTATTCTGGTGGGGCACAATCCCGCCTTTACTTATGCAGCAGATTATCTTTCGGTTAAGGCTGTTGAAGAACTCAAAACTGCCGATTGGATTTCTCTTACCTTTGCACAATCAAAATGGGCAGAAGTGGCCAATGGTCAACCTACCCACGGTCGTAAAAAAGAAGCACTAAAATAGCCATGAAACAAGATCAATTTATCAATAGAGAGCTTAGCTGGTTAGACTTTAATGCACGGGTACTGCAGGAGGCGGCAGATCCCACAGTTCCCTTGATTGAGCGATTGCGGTTTTTAGGAATTTTTTCAAATAATCTGGATGAGTTTTTCCAAGTGCGATTTGCCACGGTCAAACGCATTGCCCAATCCCAAAAAACAGGAAAAAAAGCCCTGGGAGGTGTAAAAGCAGATGAACTTTTAGAAGACATTACTAAGGTTGTAATCCAGCAACAAGCCAATAGTGCTAAGATTTTAAACGAGATTGAAGACCAACTCGAAAAAGAAAACATTCACTTCTTGCGACAGGAAGAAGTCAATGCTGCTCAAGCAGAATTTCTAACCGACTACTTTTTACAGAAGGTAAGTCCGCGTTTGGTTACCGTTATCTTAAAAGAAGAGGAACAAGATTTTACCGACAATAAAGCCTTTCTCGCGATAAAAATGAAGCTAAATCCTGCGATGGCTGAAGCCAAAGGGGAGAAGCTCTATGCCGTGATTGAAATGCCGAAAGAAGTCGACCGCTTTATCGCCCTTCCGCCGGAAGGCGAAAAGCAAAACTTAATGATGTTAGATGATTTGATTCGCTACCATTTTCATTTGATTTTTAGTATGTTCAACTATGAAAGTATAGAAGGGCATATGGTTAAAATCACGCGAGATGCCGAGTTAGACATAGAAGAAGATGTAGGAAAGAGTTATGTGGAAAAAATTATTGATAGCGTTAAAGATCGCCTGGTTGGAGATCCAGTACGTTTGGTTCATGATAAAACAATTGCCCCAGAGACACTGGCGGTAGTAATGAAAAAACTAGGAGTAGCTTCTACCGATAGTTTGATCCCCGGGGGGCGTTATCACCACCGCAGGGACTATATGAACTTTCCTAGTTTAAATAGAAAAGATCTGCTCTACAGTGCGTTTCCTGCTTTGCCTTTAAAAGAGATTTCCCTTGAGGAAAATTTTTTAGAGGCGATCGCCAAAAAGGATTATATGATCTATACGCCTTATCAAAACTTTGCCTATATCATTAAGTTTTTACGGGAAGCAGCCTTAGATCCACAGGTCAAGACCATTAAGATCACTATTTATCGTTTGGCTAAACTGTCTCAAGTGGCTAGTTCTTTAATAAATGCCGCTAAAAATGGGAAAAAGGTTTTGGTGCAAATTGAGTTACAAGCTCGTTTTGACGAAGAAAACAATATCCAAGCTGCAGAGAGTCTTGAAAAGGCAGGGGTACAACTCATCTTTGGGGTACCTGGTTTAAAGGTGCATACCAAGATATGTGTTGTCGAGCGCGAAGAAGGTAAAAAACTCAAACGCTATGGTTTTATCAGTACAGGGAATTTCAACGAATCTACCGCTCGTATTTATACCGATTATACGCTATTTACCTCTCACCAAAAGATTTTAAAAGATGTTTCGAAAGTCTTTAACTTCCTTTCGGTGAATTATAAAATCAAGAAGTACAAGCATCTGATCGTTTCTCCTCATTACACCTTTTCTGCTTTGATTCGTTTAATCGAGCAAGAGATTGAGCATAAAAGAGACGGTAAGAAGGCGCGTATCAGGTTAAAGCTCAATAATATTACTAATTATAAAATCATTAGTAAACTATATGAAGCAAGTCGCGCTGGAGTACAAATTGATATGATTGTACGCGGAGTGTGCTGCTTGATTCCTGGGGTAAAAGGGATGAGTGAAAATATACAGGTGATTAGTGTAGTGGATAAATTTTTGGAACATCCACGGGTATACATTTTTGAAAATGACGACGACCCACAAATGTATATTTCTTCTGCCGACTGGATGACACGTAATATCGACAACAGGGTAGAAGTAGCTTGTCCTATCTTAGATAAAGATTTACAACAAGAATTATTGGACACTTTTATGATTTCTTGGAATGATAATGTTAAAGCAAGATTAGTCAATACCAACGATCAAAATGCCTTTGTCACTAATCAGGGAGAGGCGATACGATCCCAATGGGCGACCTATGCATATTTTAAAAATAAACTTAGCGAATGAAGATTGAACGTTATGCCGCTATAGACATCGGTTCTAATGCCGTTCGTGTTTTGATTTCTAATGTAGTGACTACAGCAGATACTCCTCCTAAATACATGAAGAGCTCCTTAGTGCGCGTTCCCATTCGTTTAGGGCAAGATTCTTTTACTGTAGGAGAAATTTCAGAGGCTAATATCAAGCGCATGGTCAAGGCCATGAAAGCATTTAAGTTGATCATGAAAGTCAACAAGGTAAAAAGATATATGGCCTGTGCGACTTCGGCCTTACGCGAGGCGAATAATGCCGTGGAGGTAATCCAAACCATCAAAAAGAAAACAGGAATTGAGATTCAGATTATCGACGGGAAACGCGAAGCAGAAATTATCGCGACCACGAATATTTTTGAATCCATCAATAAGAACCGTACTTTTCTCTTTATCGATGTGGGAGGGGGGAGTACAGAATTCTCTGTTTTGGTCAAAGGAGAACGTGTTGTCTCAAAGTCCTTTAAAGTAGGTACTGTACGAATGATTAACAATATGGTGAGTGAAAAGGTCTGGGAGGAGATCAAAGATTGGATCGAAACTCATACAAAGGATTACTCTAAGCTTGCTTTATTAGGTTCAGGGGGAAACATTAATAAGCTCTTTAAAATTGCTAAAGTAAAAGAGGGGAGACCCCTAAGTTTTATCAAACTCAACACACTTTACAACGAGCTGAATCAATTAGATTATAACGAGCGTATCATTCAATGGGAACTCAACCCCGACCGCTCTGATGTGATTATCCCTGCGACACAAATCTATTTAAAGGCCTTGCAATGGAGTGGTGCTTCTGAGATTTTTGTGCCAAAGATTGGACTTTCTGACGGGATGATTAAGGTGTTGTATCGCGAGAACAACTAAGTTGTGCTTCGAAAGGCTCAGCTACCCTTAAGCATTAATGGGCTTAAAGATCTAAATCTAATCTCTTGCGCAATTCGTCAATGGCAGGGTTGATCTCTCTTAAACGATTGTATTTTTCTTCCGGGGTGTAGATAAAGTTTTTCTCTTCGCTTTCTTTTACAAGCACTTTGATCTGAATGGAGTAATTGTTTAAGTTTCCTCTTAAATAGGGGAGGAAGTAGACAAATTCTCGTTCTAATTCCACCTTGTTAAGGGGAGAGGGAACGGTGTATTCTATGCTATTGGTGTCAACAATTTTAGGTTGGCTTAATTGAAAAAGGGAGGCCAGATTTTGCTCTCGTTTTTTTGTTTTTTCTTCTTGCCAATTTTTCCAGTATTGATCTAGTTGTTCTTGGGTAAAAGGATCACTAGGGAGTTCTTCTTCTTTTTGTACGGGCTTTTGTTGCTGTTCCCATTCTTTCTTTTTGCGAATGCTCGCCAAAGAAAAAGAAGAGATTTGCTTGCCTTCCTTTGGTTTTATTTGAATCTTCGGTATCTCTGTTGTGCTGGATACCGGGGGCGGAGTTGGAGTTTCAGCAGTTTGTTTTATTTCTTCTTTCTTATCAAATGCGGTAGTCTCTGCACTTGGTTTAGCGTTGTAATCTGCTTTGGGTTCTTGAACTTCTTGAGCAGGAGGTTTAGCATGTGCTGTTGCTGTTGTTTCTTTTGGCTTAGCCTGAAGAAAGAAGGAGGTGGGAATTAAGCTTCCTTTTTTTTTTCTCCATTAAAATGGAGGGAGGCGATTTGCATAAGGCATAACTCGACGTGCAATCGCTTGTTTTGACTGTTTTTATAAGACAGTTCGCAGCTGTTTGCGAGATCCATTGCATCGGCTAGCCAGGCTAAGGAAACTGCTTTAGTTTGTTCTGCATAGCGGGCCTGTAAACGTTCACCCACTTCTAAAAGCGGAATTGTTTTAGGGTCCTTACATAAATATAAATTACGCAAATGACTCGCTAAACCGCTGATAAATTGTTCTCCATCAAAACCTTTTTGTACAATACCGTCGTATTGAATTAAGGCTTCTGGTATTTCGTGGGCAATTAACTTTTCTGCGAGAGATAAATAGGCAGAGTGATCTAAAATATTGAGGTTTTCTGCGACTGCTGCTACAGTGAGATTGTTCTTGCAAAAGCTACACATACGATCATAGATCGAAAGGGCATCTCGCATGGCACCATCTGCTTTTTGCCCAATAAGGTGTAAGGCTTCTTCTTCAAATGTAACGCCCTGCTCTGTTGCAATCCTAGCGAGGTATTGTTGTACATCTACTGGAGTAATGCGTTTAAATTCAAAGATTTGACAGCGAGACAATATGGTGGGAATGATCTTGTGCTTTTCTGTGGTTGCTAGGATAAAAATCACATGCTTAGGTGGTTCTTCTAGCGTCTTTAAAAAGGCGTTAAAGGCCGCAGTTGACAGCATGTGTACCTCGTCAATGATATACACTTTATGACTGCCTGTTTGCGGTGGAATTCGAACTTGTTCATTGAGGTTGCGAATGTCTTCTACCGAGTTGTTAGACGCAGCATCGAGTTCAAAAATATTAAAGGCAAAGTCTTGATCGACGTCTTGATCGCCTTGACTGTTGATTTTTTTCGCCAAGATACGCGCACAAGTGGTCTTTCCAACTCCTCTAGGTCCACAAAACAAGAGTGCTTGTGGAAGTTGATCTTTGGCGATAGCATTCTCTAAAGTCTGCGTAATCGCTTGTTGACCAACAACATCAATAAATTGTTGCGGACGGTATTTGAGCGCAGATACAACGAAAGCTTCCATTATTTCAAATGTAAAAAAAGGGATTGGGATAACCTTATCAAGGAAGGCTTTAGCGACAAAAATTATTAACAATATTGTACCTTTGCCGCAAGCAGGTCTCTTATCGCTGCCCGCTAATGGCGGGGAGAGGAAAGTCCGGACACCATAGAGCAGTATAGCGGGTAACACCCGTCGTTCGCCCCGGCGAATAGGACAAGTGCAACAGAAAGAATGTACAGGTTAAGCTGTAGTGAAACCAGGTAAACTCTATACGGTGCAACGCCAAGTATATCTGCGCTTAAGAGCGGCTCGTTCAAGTAGAAGGGTAGGCGGTTTGAACTCACGAGTAATTGTGGGTCTAGATAAATGATAAGACACGACAGAATCCGGCTTATGGCCTGCTTTTTTTATTCTTCTTCAGTTAAAGCAAAAAAACTAAATCGGCTACTGCCATAGACGCGGTCTTCATAGCACAAGGGGTGTTCTGATAAATCTAAATGGCTATCGTGCTCGATGACTAAAAGTCCCTCTTTACTGAGCCAATTATTGTCTAACAGCTGCGCTGCTATAGTCAATAATTGGTCCTTTGTAAAAGCATAAGGTGGATCTGCAAAGATAAAGTCAAAGGTTCCAGCAGGCTGGCTTAAAAAGCGTTCTACAGAATTTTTAATCACCGTAATCGGCATATCAAAAGACTGTGCCGTTTGATCGATAAAATAAACACAGTGTTTGTTTTGATCGACTGCGGTGAGTTGTTGCACCCCTCTTGAGGCTAATTCAAAGGAAATGTTTCCTGTGCCAGAGAAAAGGTCAAGGGTTTTAATTTCGTCCCAGTGGAAGTGATTGTTTAAGATGTTAAATAGCGCTTCTTTAGCACGGTCTGTGGTAGGGCGAACCGGTAGTTGCTTTGGCGCTTTTAAGCGCCTCCCTTTAAAAGCTCCAGAGATGATTCTCATGCTGGAAAGAAAGATTGGAAAAAAGGCGCAGGGTGTTTGGCATCTACTGCTGGAAATTGTGGATCGAGATAATCAATACTTGCATGAAACTCTTGAACCCCTTGATAGTATTCGCTATACTTGATATAACGACCTAAAAAGTAAAGGTTGAATTGATCTGGCTTTAAAAAGAATTGCTCTGTGACATAGAAGAGATAATATAAAAAATCATCTGCATTTTTGTGAGAGAAAGTGTTTTGTACCAGTAATTGTCCGCCTTGAAAAAGTATTAGATCAAAAGTGTCTTTTCTAAGGTGTATGAATAAGTTTTTTTTGGCTTTGCCAAAGGAAAACGCGGACAATAAAGGCAATAAAGTTGCCGTTAGGTGATTCACCTTTAGCGTTGGAAAAACCTCTTTAAAAAGGCTAATTAAAGTGCTGTTAGTGGGAAAGACGGAGGTTATATTTAAGCTGCCTAGTGAGCGGTGTTCAAAAGTGCTGTCTGCGGGCAGATTGACAGACCCTTTAAAATAGTTTGCGTTTTGTTGTTCTTCAAATAGGGGAGAAGGAACACAGACTGCAGCTTGGTCCATAAAAATTAGTTGCACCTCTTGCTGGGTCAATTGATGGTAATCCAGAAAACTCTTTAGAGATTCTTTAGTAGGAGTCTTATCTTTTAAGGGAAGGAAATGATGTTGATCAAGGGTACAAAAAGAAAATCCATCCTTGTGAACAAGGATGGATAAGTCATTTATAGTGATTTGCTTATTGTTTAACTGCATCAAAAATAGTTGGCCAGTTACCGTTGGTACTTACCTCAGTTAAAGAACCTAATATTAATGCTGGACCGTTAACGCCATCAACAGAAATCGTTTCGTTTTCTTGCTTTAGCAAGTCTTGGTTTTGATCAAAAAGCACGATGTTTTTCGCTACTTTAACTTCGAATACTGGCACTTTATAGCCATTTTTATCGATGATTTCAGCTTTTATATCAAAAGTTTTATCTTCAACTCCTTTGATAGGAACAAAAGCCATTTGTTTGTATTCGTCAGATGTTCCAAAGAGGGAATCTTTTACAGGAACAGTTCCTAAAGTATCGATTACAACAACTTCTTTTAACATGTCAATACGATAGGTTTTATCGTACTCTAAGTAAGAAGAATCTCTTTTCTGGATCAAAGTGAAAATTCCTGAATCAACAAAAGCGACAAGGCTGTCAAAATTATTGGCAAAAACACCTTTGACATCTTTGTGAGCAATTTGCGCTTTGCGAATATCTTTTAAACGATCGATTACTTGAGCATAACGTTCGTTTTTAGTTTGGTTAAAGTTGATAGGTCCGTTGATAGAGTCATAAATCTTGTAACTAAAAAATACGATTAATATCCAAAGGACAGCTTGTGCGGCAATCTTCATTTTAAATTATTTTGTGTGAAACAAAACTACAATTTTTTTTTATTCAGAAAAGGTTTTGAGAAATGATTTATCTTACAGGCAAAATACTTCATGCAAGCAAGCGAATTTAACGCTTTATTAATCAAAAAGTTCCCGTTTAAACCCACAGCGTCTCAGACCCTATGGATGAATGAAATGACGGAGTTTTTGTTTTACGCAGAATCAAATACCGTTTTTGTATTAAAAGGTTATGCTGGAACAGGGAAATCAACTTCAATTGGGCACTTGGTTCGCTTTTTACCAAAGATTGACAAGCGATCTGTCTTAATGGCTCCCACAGGGCGGGCAGCCAAAGTAATGAGTGGCTATGCTGGAAAGAAAGCCTTTACCATTCACAAGCAGATTTATTACACTAAAAGCGAGGGCGGCAGCGGAATGCAATTCACCCTTAAACCCAATAAATTTAAAAACACTCTTTTTGTTGTGGATGAAGCCTCTATGATAGGCGATGATCGACAAAATACTAAGCTCTTTGAAAATGGGTCTCTATTAGGAGATTTGATGCAATATGTCGATGCTGGAACTAATTGTAAATTACTGTTAGTGGGTGATCCTGCACAGTTGCCTCCAGTGCATTTAAATTTGAGTCCGGCCCTTGATGGGGATTATCTCCTGCATGAATTTAATAAAGAGGTTGTTGAGTGTATACTTGAAGAAGTGGTGAGGCAAAAGCTCAACTCGGGTATTTTGGCGAATGCCACCCATTTGCGATCTTTTTTAGAAGAATCTACTGGAACAGATTTTCAATTTGATGTAAGCGTTGGTTCAGATGTTGAACGCATGATCGAAGGCAACGCCATCCTTGAAGCGCTAGAGGAGTCTATTCAAAAGGAAGGTTTAGAAGAAACCGTTTTTATCGTTCGCTCTAACAAGCGGGCGAACCTTTACAACCAACAAATTCGCCAGCGCATTTTGTTTTTAGAAGCCGAATTGTCTGTAGGCGATCAATTGATGGTAGTTAAGAATAATTACTTTTGGCTTGCGCCAGAATCTGCTCCAGGCTTTATCGCCAATGGAGATTTAGTTAAAATTTTACGCATTCTTGATCACAAAGACATCTATGATTTCCGCTTCGCGAAAGTGGAAGTCGCCATGGTCGATTATCCAGACGAGAAGCCTTTTGAGACCATGTTGTTAATCGATACACTTACTTCAGAAAGTCCTTCCTTAAGTTTTGAAGAAGGGAATAAATTATACCACGCGGTCAACGAAGATTACAAGCATCTTAGCACAAAATACAAGCGCTTTATGGCGGTCAAAAACGACCCCTATTTCAATGCCTTACAGGTCAAGTATTCTTATGCCATTACATGTCATAAGTCTCAGGGTGGTCAATGGAAAAAGGTTTTTGTTGAGCAACCTTATTTACCCGATGGGCCCTCTATCGCATATTTTAGATGGTTGTACACCGCGATCACAAGGGCAAAAGAGCAATTGTATTTAATAGGTTTTGGAAAGGAATACTTTCCTCCAGAGGATTGAGGTTCCCTTAATTTTCGTCTTATATTTGTAAAATATAACATTTTCCAAAGCCTAATACCTTCTCTATGTTTCGATTAATGGCACAATTTTTCGCCCTTAAAGTGTTTAAGTTTTCACTAAAAGGAACTTTCCCTAAGGATAAAAAATATGTGATCGCAGTGGTGCCTCATACCAGTAATTGGGATTTTGTGATTGCCATAGGGGTGCGAACTTATCTAAAAGAACCCATACATTTTGTGGGAAAAAAAGAGTTGTTTAATCCATTGACCTCTTGGTTTTTTAAAGGCTTAGGCGGCATGCCGCTCAACCGAAAGAAAAATGAAAAGGTAGTCGATGCCATCGCCCGTATGTATGGAGAAGAAGAGATTTTTCGTATGGCCATCGCTCCAGAAGGCACCCGTAAAAAAGTAGACGAATGGAAAACAGGCTTCTATTATATTGCTGAAAAAGCAGGCGTTCCCATTTTACCCATCGCTTTTGATTGGCAGAATCGTGAGATGGTTTTTCATCCATTGTTTACCCCCACCGGAGATAGAGAAAAAGATTTCGTTTATTTAAAATCGCTATTTAAAGGCGTTGTAGGGAAAGTACCTGAATACTCTTAGGCTTATTCGCTGGCGTCCATATTGTGGTAGACGTTTTGTACATCGTCGTCTTCCTCAATTTTTTCAATAAGTTTTTCGACCTCTTCGACTTGTTCAGCGCTAAGCTTTGTCATGGTCTGTGGAATGCGTTCAAAACCAGAAGACAGGATGTCAAATTCGCGGTTTTCTAACTCTTTTTGAATGCTGCCAAAGTTTTCAAAAGGGCCATAGAGTAAGATCCCATCTTCATCGGCAAAAACTTCTTCCACCCCAAAATCGATAAACTCAAGCTCTAACTCTTCTGGATCAATCCCTTCTGGATTAATACGAAAGTTACAAGTGCGATCAAACATAAATTCTACAGAACCAGAAGTTCCAAGGTTTCCGTTTGCTTTATTAAAATAGCTACGAACATTGGCTACAGTTCGATTGTTGTTATCGGTGGCGGTTTCAACTAAAATCGCGATGCCATAAGGGGCATAGCCTTCAAATAAGACTTCTTTATAGTTTTCTGTATTCTTGTCAGAGGCTTTTTTAATGGCGCGCTCGACATTGTCTTTGGGCATGTTAGCCGCCTTAGCATTTTGAATTACCGCACGCAGGCGAGCGTTATTGTCTGGATCTGGTCCACCTTCTTTAACCGCCATGACAATATCTTTACCAATACGCGTAAAGGTTTTAGCCATCGCTGACCAACGCTTCATTTTTCGTGCTTTTCTAAATTCAAAGGCTCTTCCCATTTCTTGTATTTTTTTGAAGTGGAACAAAGATAAAAAACTTTGGGAAGTAGCTGAAGCGAATAAGAGCTGCCTTAACTATTTCTTCTGGATGGGTAGATTACCCAAAGTTTAACGGGGACAGTTTAATCATTATCGGCAAGCGCGATATGAGAATCGTCGAGGATCTCTTCGCAGCTAGGTAGCAGGTGCGGGGGAAGTTTGTTCTCTTTTGGGAGCACAGCGATATAGCGCATGTCGTTTGTGGTAAAGACTTGTTTAAATACCATTTTATCCCAACCTCTTTTTGCCGCTAGGCGTTTATGGAAATCATAATGGGTGATTAAATCTTTTGTCCCTAAATGGAAAATCCCCGTTAATTGCTGGTTGATGATATAATGAATTTGTTGGCACAGCTTGCGATCACTATTGAGGTTAATGATGGTGTTAGGAAAAACTTCGAAGGATTCGTTATGTTCCATTTTCTCCTCCATTTCTGTGATTCTAGGAGAATGTAGACCAAAAACCATAGGCAAACGCGCGATGACATATTTACTGGGCGCAAGTCGCATAATGTCATTTTCGATTTTAATCTTTAAACGCCCATAAACACTTTCAGACAGGGTTTTGTCAAATTCATAAGAGGGGTAATTGTGAAAGGCATCATAGACATTTGAAGAGGAGAGGAACATCAAACGACAATCAAAGTATTTACAGTGTTCAATAAGTTGTTGATGCAAGTCAATTTGATCGTCAAAAGGACCACGAACTGCAGAGATGATCAACTTTGGTTTTACTTTTTTTAAAACCTCATTGACATCTTCCTGTGTATGATCAAAGTGATAAAAGTGTTGGTTCTTTTTGAATTGCTTACTTGAATAATAAGTCGCATAGGTATTATAATAGGGGCTGAGTTCTCTATAGAGCGCATTCCCGATAAAACCACTTCCACCTAAAATTAAAATGCGTTTCAAACAATACTATTTTTGAGGAGTATAAAAGGGTAACTTAACCACCTTAGCGGCAAGGACTTTATTGCGCACTTGTATATGGATAGTTGTTCCAGGGGTCGCTTTTTCAGTGGGTACATAGCCTAGGCCAATCGCTTTGTTTAAGGAAGGGGATTGTGTTCCAGAGGTAACTTTACCAATGACATCTCCATTTTCTGTTACGATATCATGTCCTGTTCTAGGAATCCCACGATCGATTAATTCAAAGCCCACCAATTTATCTTTTGTTCCTTTTTCTTTCTGTTTGCCAATGCTGTCTGCGTTGACAAAAGCAGTATCGGGACGTGTTACCCAGCCTAGACCTGCAGCGATAGGGGAGCTGCTGTCATTGATTTCGTTTCCGTATAAACAGTAGCCCATTTCTAAACGCAGGGTGTCTCTTGCCGCTAAACCGATGGCTTGTACTCCAAAGGCTGCTCCCGCCTTAAAAATCGCTTCCCATAGTTGGGCGACCACATCATTCTTACAGTAAATTTCTACTCCACCAGAACCAGTATAACCCGTTGTGGCGATAATAATATTTTCTACGCCTGCAAAAGTCGTCGTCGTGTGACCATAAAAAGGCAGACTTGCTAAATCGAAGTCGGTTAATGCTTGCATGGCTTCAATGGCTTTTGGGCCTTGAACGGCCAAAAGGGAATAGTCCTCTGATGCATTGGTAAGTTTTGCGTTAAAACTACTATTAAGGGCGTTTATCCATGCCCAATCTTTATCGATATTGGAAGCATTGACGACTAAAAGATAGTGTTCTTCGGCTAATTGGTAAACAATTAAATCATCGACAATTCCTCCTTCTTGATTAGGGAAGTAATTGTACTGCGCTTTTCCAGGGACAAGCTTAGCAATGTCATTACTACAAGCGTGTTGTAATAAATCTAAGGCTGCAGGCCCTTCAACAAAAAACTCGCCCATGTGTGAAACATCAAAAACACCTAATTTTTCTCTAACACAGTGATGTTCTTCTTTGATACTACTATAACTCACCGGCATTTCAAATCCTCCAAAAGCAACCATTTTTGCTCCCAAAGAATGATGTAATTGATTCAGTTCTGTTTTTTTCATAGCCATTTACTTAAAAGCACTAAATTGGTCGCTAAATTAGCTATTTTAGGACTGCTTTTTTTGATTAAACACAATACTTATGCACAAATACAGCCTTCTTTTTTACGTTTTATTACTCTTTAATGCCTTTCAATTATTAGGGCAAGCCAAAGTCCCTTCAGATGAATCTTTAACCTTTCATCAAAGTAGGAGAGATGCTTTAAGGGAAAAATTACCGCCCAATAGTGTTGCAGTTGTTTTTTCAAATCCTACTAGAAATCGCGCCAATGATGTGGACTATGTCTATCACCAAGACCCAAACTTTTTCTATCTAACTGGATGGCGCGAACCTCAATCCGTTTTATTGGTTTACTCTTCAGATCAACAAGATGACAAAGGAACTTTTAAAGATAAGATTTACATTCAAGAACGCGATGCCAGTGCAGAACAGTGGAATGGATACCGTTTAGGGACAGAAGGTGCCCAAAAGATGGGATTTGACCGTGTAGCTTTACGCAGCGATTTTGTGCAAAACCCGCCTAGTTTTGAAGCTTTTGACGAAGTCTTGATTGTTGATTTTCAGAATGATGAACGCGATTTAGCGGGTGATCCCTATGATTTATACCAATTGAAAAAGACCTTTAAAAAGGCCATCAATTTCCCAGCAGATTTTAAGCGCGTTCAATATCAAATTCAACAATCTATTCGCACGGCAACGCCAGAAAATTTTGCCCGTTTAAAAAGCTATGTCGAGTGGCAAATAGGAAGAGATGCCTCGCTTTTAGAAGATCCAATTATCAAAGATTTTGTTGCTTTAGAAACCCTTGAAGTGCCTGCAGATCTTAAAATGCAAACCGCCTTTGTGCTAAAAGATTACATCTTTGACGTTGAAAAACTAGAACAAATCATGGGAGACCTGCGCGAAGTAAAAGCCCCTTTTGAATTAAAACAACTCAAGCGTGCTATTGAGATCTCTGCCATTGGTCAAGTGGAAGTGATGAAAGCCTTACACCCAGAAATGTCTGAAAGAGAAGTACAGGGGATACATGAATATGTCTTTAAAAAGTACGGTGCTGCTTATGAGGGGTATCCCTCGATCGTGGGAGCAGGAAACAATGCCTGCGTTTTACATTATATCGAAAATAGCGATGATCCTGCAGAAACAGATTTGATGTTGATGGATTTAGGGGCAGAGTATGAAGGTTATACCGCAGATGTTACCCGTACCCTACCGGTAAAAGGAACCTTTACAGAAGAACAGCGTTTGCTCTATCAAATTGTTTATGATGCACAAGAGGCTGGGATTGCTAAATCTGTCATTGGTGCTACCACTGGAGAGGTGACAAAAATTACCCAAGAAGTAGTGACCAAAGGTTTAATGGATTTAGGCATCATCACAGAGGCCAGTGAATTTAGACGTTATTATCCTCACGGTGCAGCACACCATATAGGATTAGACGTTCACGATTTAAGCAATTATGGTCCCTTACCAGAAAACTCAATTATAACAGTAGAGCCGGGGATTTATATCCCTAAGAATAGCCCTTGTGATCCTAAATGGTGGGGTATAGGGATTCGAATTGAAGATGATATCTTGATTAGAAAAGAAGGGCCAGTCAATCTTTCTGCAGGAGCGCCTAGAGCGTGGGACGAGATTGAAGCTATGATGGCACAGCCCAGTCCGTTAGACAGTTTTAGTTTACCAGAATTGTCGAATTAAGACAGTAAATAAGATTTTAACTCGGCATAATTTTTAATCCCAATACTTTTCTTCTCTTTGTCGAGAAGGGATTGAATGCGTTCTGGCATGGGAACTTCCATTTCTAAGGTTTCTTCCACCGTATCTAAAAACTTTACAGGATGCGCGGTTTCTAAAAAGACTCCATATTTTTCTGGATGCTGCTTTAAATAATCTTTTAAGCCTAAATAGCCCACTGCTCCGTGAGGTTCAGCGATATAGCTAGAAGTATTATAGATTTCTTTCATGGCTACACGGGTAGCATCATCTGTAAAGCGATAGCCAGTAAGGTGATCTTTTAATTGGGTAAAACTATTCCCATAAATCTTTTGAATGCGTACAAAATTACTAGGATCCCCTACATCCATCGCATTAGAGATGGTAGGAGTTGTTTTAACGGCAGCATAGTCCCCAGTTTCAAGATAAGTGGGCACTGCATCGTTAATGTTTGTTACAGCAATAAAATGATCAATGGGTAATCCCATGTTTTGTCCCATCATCCCTGCACAAATGTTCCCAAAGTTTCCACTAGGAACAGAAAAGACAAGGGGTTGCTTGCGTTCTGCTAATTGGCGGTAAGCAATAAAGTAATAGAGCATTTGTGGTAGCCAGCGTGCCACATTAATCGAATTCGCCGAAGTAAGTTGTCTTGTCGCCGTAATTTCTTTGTCTAGAAAGGCCGTTTTAACCATGTCTTGACAATCGTCAAAAACCCCGTCTACTTCTAGGGCAGTGATATTTTGTCCCAGGGTAGTCAATTGTTGTTCTTGAACTTTACTCACTTTCCCTTTGGGATAAAGAATGACCACATCGATTCCTTCAACACCTAAAAATCCATTGGCCACCGCTCCACCTGTATCCCCAGAAGTGGCGACAAGGACAGTGACTTTTTGGTCAGATTTTTGGCTGTTAAAATAGCCTAAGGATTGCGCCATAAAGCGTGCTCCCACATCTTTAAAGGCTAGGGTAGGACCGTGAAAGAGTTCTAAACTTCCTATGTTTTCTGTCACAGGGACAACCGGAAATTCAAAGTCTAAGGTGTTTTTTAAGATCTCTTCTAAAACCGCTTTGGGGATTTCATCCCCTACAAAAGGTGCCATAGCGGTATACGCTATTTCAGGAATGCTCAATTGAGGTAATTCCTTGATAAAGGCGGCAGCTAGTTGTGGTATTTCTTCTGGAAAATAAAGGCCACGGTCTGGTGCAATACCATTGATGACCGCATTAGCAAAGCTTGTTTTTTCTGTGGGATTACTTAGACTGTAGTATTTCATTAGGGGGTAATAAGTTGAACACCTTTTTTATTGATAGGAGAAACAAATGTGTCGAATTCAATGCCTAGTGGACTAAAGCTGTCGATTAGTGCTTGTCTTACCTTTTCTGCGGTTGCTTGTCCTTCTGAGAGATTAAAAATTGAGGGTCCAGACCCTGAGATTCCAGAACCTAACGCCCCAGCTGCAATGGCAGCTTCTTTCATTTCTTTAAAATGAGGGATTAGCGCAGAGCGTTCTGGTTCAATTACTACATCGACTAAAGAACGTGACATTAAATTGTAATCACCTGTGAACAAAGAGCTTACAAGTGCAGCGAGATTACCCCACTGCTGGATTCCTTTTTCTAGTGAGATGGTTTTCTTGAGGACAGAGCGAGCATCCGCTGTGCGCAATTCAATTTTTGGATGTATGATCGTTGCATAAAGTTCTTTTGGAGAGGGGAGCGAAATAACATCTGGTTTTTGTCCACAGCGCACTAGTGTAAATCCTCCTAATAGCGCTGGAGAAACGTTGTCAGCATGAGCTGTTCCACTGGCTAATTCTTCGCCTTTCATGGCAAATTCAATCAATTGATTGCGGGTAAAAGGTTCTCCTAATAAGGCATTAATGCCAAAGACTGCCCCGGCAGAACTTGCGGCACTACTGCCAATCCCACTGCCTGCTTTGATGCCTTTGTAGATTTCGATTTCGAAACCAAAATCACTAGGGTGTTTTTCTAATAAAGCTTCAGATGCGACTCCGGCTACATTTTCTTTTGTGGCCAAAGGGAGTTTTTGTCCTTCGATCTTTGTGATACGCACCCCGGGTTGTGAGGATTTACGTACTACAATTTCGTCTCCTACCTTATCAAGGCAAAAGCCTAAAACGTCAAAGCCGCAAGATACATTAGCGACTGTAGCGGGAGCAAATACTTTAACTGAATCCATTAGCGTTTTCCTATTCTAATAATGTCTCCAAATATTCCAGAAGCAGTTACATCTGCTCCAGCCCCAGCACCTTTAACGATTAGGGGTTGTTCTTTATAACGATTTGTATAGAACAAGATGATATTGTCACTACCTTCAAGGTTGTAAAAATCATGTCCTTGTGGGATTTCTTGAAGTCCTACACTGGCTTGACCATTTTCAAGTTGCGCCACATATTTAAGACGAGCGTTATTTGTTTTAGCACTTTCTAAAAGTCCATTAAAATGGGCTTTGTGGGCATCTAGAGAATCAAAGAAAGTTTTGTTGTCTGGGGTGTCTAAACACGCCTTTGGTAAAAATGGCGCATTGGCAATATCTTCAAGTTCGATATTGAATCCACTTTCACGGGCTAATATTAAAATCTTTCTAGCTACATCGACCCCACTTAAATCAATCTTAGGATCTGGTTCTGTATAGCCTTCTTTTTGTGCTTGAATTACCACCTCCTTAAAAGTGTCGTTTTCTGTGAAGTTGTTAAATACAAAGTTTAAGCTTCCAGAAAGAACGGCTTGGATTTTATGAATGCGATCCCCAGAGGCAATTAAATTACTCAAGGTGTCGATTACCGGTAATCCCGCTCCAACATTTGTTTCAAACAAGAAAGGACTGCTGTATTTACGAGACGTCTTTTTGAGGGTTTGATAATTGGTCAATTGATCT